>NZ_JBCNZM010000118.1:0-14898 GCF_040227615.1 Bacteroides sp. RTP31139st1_H2_RTP31139_211217
ATGGTATCCTCAAGGTAAAGGTGCAGTTTACCAATAAAAGCGGACAAAATTCCCCATTTGTCGTTGGTTACCGCCTGCTGGACAAGAACGACCAGCAGATAGCCCAGTCCTCTACTCAGGTCAGCGGTGACCAAACGGAAGTGGAATTCACCAAGAAGACCATCCAGGAACCCCTGCAATGGACAGCCGAAACGCCCAACCTCTATACCCTCGTCGTCAGCTTGAAGCGCCCGAACGGAGATGTGATTGAAGCGACAAGCTGCAAAGTAGGTTTCCGTACAGTAGAAATCAAGGACAAGCAACTGTTGGTAAACGGACAACCTATCCTCGTGAAAGGCGTGAACTATCACGAACACAACGAGAACACCGGTCACTATGTCTCCGAAGAGCTGATGAAGAAAGACTTCGAGCTTTGGAAAAGATACAATGTCAATACCGTACGCACCTGCCACTATCCCCAGCAGGAACGTTTCTACGAACTCTGTGACGAATATGGTATCTACGTCATCGACGAAGCCAATATCGAAAGTCACGGCATGGGTTACGACCTGCGTGTAGGCGGCACGCTGGGAAACAATCCGCTCTTCATGAATGCCCACCTCGACCGTACCATGAATATGTACGAACGGGACAAGAACCATCCGTCAGTCATCATCTGGTCGCTGGGCAACGAAGCCGGAAACGGATTGAATTTCTACGTTACCTACAACACCTTGAAGACGCTCGACAGTCGTCCCATCCAGTATGAACGCGCACTGCTGGAGTGGAATACGGACATCTACTGCCCGATGTACGCGTCCCCTTCCTATCTGGAGAAGTATGCCCGAAATAAGGAGATGACGCGTCCCCTCATTCTTTGCGAATATGCCCATGCCATGGGCAACAGTCTCGGCAACTTCCAGGAGTATTGGGACATCATCGAAAAATATCCCATCCTCCAGGGCGGCTGTATCTGGGACTGGGTAGACCAGGGCTTTGCCGCCCAAACAGACGACGGCCGTAAATACTGGACCTATGGCGGCGATTATGGCGAGAACGGCACGCCCTCCGACGGCAATTTCTGCATCAACGGCGTGGTATACCCCGACCGCAGTGTCAAGCCGCAGACAGAAGAGATGGGAAAAGTATACCAGAACATCAAGTTCCTTGATTTCGACAAGCAGACTTCCACCGTGAAAATCCGCAATGATTTCTCCTTCACCAATCTCGACAAGTACGACTTCTACTACATCATACGCGACCACGGAAAGGAAGTCTACCGTGGCAAGATTGAAAATATCCATGCCGCACCGGGCAAGACGGTAACCACCGGCTTTCTGAACGGCATACCCAAAGAGAAACAGACAACGGGAGATGTGCGCATCGAGTTCTATGCAGCCATCAAGACGGCAGAGCCTTTCCTCCCGGCCGGCACGGTCATCGCACGCGAACAGACCTACGTCCATACCTTCTACAAGAAAGAGGCTACGGCACAGCAGCCCGCCACTTCTAAGGAAGAGGGAAATTTGGTGGCGTTCTCCGGTCCCGACTTCAAAGCCACCTTCGACAAGCAAAGCGGCCTGCTCACCTCCTATTTGTACAAGAAACACGAGTACATACTGAACGGTCAGGGTCCCCGGCCATTCTTCTGGCGTGCACCGACGGACAATGAGTATGGAGCCAACCTCCCCGTCCGCCTCAAAGCCTGGAAAGAGGCAAGCTACCAGGAACCAAAAGCCGAAAGTTTCCAAGTGACTCCGGGCAGCAATGCCACGACAATAAAGGTGACCTACCGTTTTCCACAGACAGACGCCCGTTGGGACATCACCTATAAGATATATGCCAGCGGAGTCATCAAGGTAGACAACCGGTTCGTGGCCGAAGGAGACCAAGCTCCGATGATACCGCGTGTAGGCCTGCGGATGCAGTTGCCGGAAAGCTTTACAGACTTGACCTACTACGGTCGCGGTCCGAAAGAGAATTACCGAGACCGCCGTACCTCCCAGTTCATCGGAGAGTACGCCATCCCGGTCAAGGATATGTACGAGCCGTATGTCCGCCCGCAGGAGAACAACCATCGCACGGACATCTATTGGTGCGCTCTTACCGATAAGACGCAACGTGGTTTGCTGCTCATCGCCGACCGCACCTTTGAGCTGAACGCCTCCAACTATCCCCTGGAAAGTATGGACAGCGGCGACACGATTGACAACGGCGCTCCGCGTACCGAAAAGACCCATCACCGCCACCTCACCGACCCTCTGCCGGAAAAGATGGTCGATTTGTTCATTGACTACCGCATGATGGGTGTCGGTGGAGACGACAGTTGGGGCGCAACCGCCCATGAACCCTATCTGATCCGTCCGGGCAAGGAGAATGCCATTGAATACGGTTTCTCCCTTGTTCCGTTCGATAAAAAGGAGGATTATAAATATTTAATCCGGCAATATTGAATTTAATCCCTCCGGATTAAGCTTTTATAAAAAGGATGTAGTAAATTTGCTGCATCCTTTTTACGTTTAAGAACAATAATAATCAAAAGAGAGAAAAATGAAAACAATGACTAAATTTATGTTCAGCGCCCTCTGCGCCGCAGCCATGGTAACTTCCGTTTCTGCCCAGGGAGGGAAAGATATGTTGAGCAATGGAATAAAGTATCTGGATGTGCCATACGTAGCCCATACGCTGGAAGCAGATGGTCCCGAGGAACTCGTCATCAACTGCGATGAAGTAGACTGTACCACGCTGGTGGAATATGTACTGGCAGAGACGCTTACCCCCAAATTGGCCGACGGAGACATCTCGGAAAGCGCTTTCGCCGATAACCTGCAAAAAATCCGTTACCGTGACGGTAAAATCGACGGGTACACTTCCCGCCTGCATTATATTGCCGACTGGATAAACAATGGCGTACGCAACGGCTTCCTTCAAGATGTAACGGGCGCCATGAGTCCCGACACCGAACGGTTGTCTATCTCCTACATGTCTTCCCATCCCCAACTGTACAAGCAGCTGGCCAATTCGCCGGAGAACGTAGCCAAAATGAAGAAAATTGAGCAATCCTTGTCCGGCAAGGAAGTTCACTATCTTCCCAAAGCCAAACTTCCCGCTGATGGCCTCCCGTGGATTAAAGACGGCGATATCATAGCCATCACCACCAACACTCCGGGGCTGGATGTGGCCCACATGGGAATCGCTTTCTATGCGGATAACAAACTCCTGCTGGTACACGCTTCCTCTACCGACAAGAAAGTGGTCGTCTCCAAAGTCCCCTTGTCCCAAATGCTGAAAGACAATAATAAATGGACGGGAATACGGGTGCTGAGAATGAAGAAATAAAATGAAATCCTATATATGGAAAAGGCGATGAAGATTTGATTCTCCATCGCCTTTTCCGTATATAGGATTGTTCGTTCCTATTCCTCCACGACAATATATTCATCAATATTCCGTGTTTCTTTACTGAAGTTCACACCTACTTTCACTAATTTCCTGCCATCCAAGGTATAAGGAATCAGATAACCTTTCTCATCTATTTGCTTCAGAGCTGCGTCGGCCGTACCGTCCAGTTTGAACTCAAAAACATAAATAGCGGTAGGGGTATGAACTACTGCGTCCGCACGGCCGCGGCTGCTGCGAACCTCGGACCGGATGAACTGTCCCAGCAAAGTAAACACTACATGAAAAATAACCTGATAATGACGTTCCGTATCATCACTCAACTCGTACGGAATACCGGAGAAGAATATCTTAAGACGCTCCATAAACGCCTCCACATCCCCACTCTTCAATTCACGCATGAATTTAGCGATGTGGAAACCAGTTTCATCATCAGTAACTTTAGTATAAAAAGGAACCAGAAAATTGAGGAAACCATAACAAACTTCATCATTCGGAAATTGAAGCGTATAAAGGCAAACCTCTTTATCATAAGCTTTTATAGTCAAGTAACCGCTCTGATAAATCATAGGCAGAGGATTATTAGCTTCTGCACGATATTCAGAGAAGGCAGAGGCAGTAACCTCTACGCCATTCAGCAAAAGGCGAAGATCATAGTCACTCTTTTTTAATAAATCCACCAAATAAGTAGGTGTACCCGTCTGAAACCAGAAGTTGCCGAACTTCAATTTCTGGAATACATTCAGAAGGCTGAAAGGGTTAAAAAGCCCCACCGAAGTATCTTCACAAAAATGATAGCCGTCATATTTCTTTGCCAAACGAAAAATCGTTTCCTCCAAAGTCAGTTCTTCATTCTCACTTAACCGTTGTATTTCCGGGCCAAATGTTTTTATAAGTTCATCTTGTGTAATGCCGCACAAAGCATTGTATGCTCTATCCATGCTGATATCATTCAGCTGGTTCAAGTCACTGAATACACTTACTTGCGCAAACTTGGTCACTCCGGTCAGGAAAACAAAACGAAGATAACGGTCAGCGCTCTTCAAGACACCGTAGAACGCTTTCAATATTTTCCGATACTCATCCAGCAAGTTCTCATCCAAGACCGCTTGAAGCAATGGCTTGTCATACTCATCAATCAGCACAACAACCTGCTTTCCTGTCTGCATGCATGCCTGCTCTATCACGTAAGCAAAACGCTCTTCCGGACTACGGTCTTTCTTCTCCTGACCATAGAGCAGCTCCCATTTCTCCAGATACTGATTAAGCATAGCCGTCAGGTCAGCAGCAGTTTCATATTTCCGGGCATTCAAATCCAAGTGCAAAACCGGATATTCTTCCCATTCCTTTTCCAGCTGTTCGATGGCCAAACCTTGAAACAAATCCTTGCGTCCTTGAAAGTAGGCTTCAAAGGTAGAAAGAAGCAGACTCTTGCCAAAACGACGGGGACGGCTCAGGAAATAAGGTTTACCTACATTTGCAATTTGATAAACCATAGCCGTCTTATCTACATAGAGATAACCATCCCTACGTATTTCCTCAAAAGTCTGTATGCCTATCGGCAGCTTACGCATCTGTTCCATGTTATTATAACCTGATTGGTGTATGACAAAGGTACAATTTATATTTCAAAAATAAGACGAAAGGCGATGGAGATTTTAGTCTCCATCGCCTTTCATTATTTTACTAATCATCACATTTCAGCATTACTCACGTAGACTGGTGCAATCCGAAATACTTCTTCATAAAGCAGATATAAAGAAAACAAAGTAAAAGAATTATACCTGCCAAATACCAATAACCGTAACCTAAACACATTATATATCCTACGATGATGATTGCCTGCACTGCCATGTAAATAGAAGAAACCATTATATGGGGAATCTTCAGCTCATTCGCCATAATCTGATACAGATGCTTGCGATGCGGCAAACCGATATTCTCATGAAGCATCAGGCGGTGAATGATAGTCAGTACACTGTCAACACCATAAACGGATAAAAGAACTATCCAGCTGAAATCACCCGTTCCAATGATAAGTCTTCCTATCAAGAAAAGAAGAATGAAGGCAATGCTCACAGAACCCACATCACCGGCAAAGCACTTGGCATGCTTGCGGAAATTGAAGAAACAGAAAACGAGAACGGAACAGATAACGGTATAGATGAAATCCGCTTCCACAAAAGTAACCACCTCCTTATTGATATAAGCCAACGCAGCAAGAATAACCAGAGAATAACCACCGGTTATGCCGTTAATGCCATCCATAAAGTTATAGGCATTGATGATGCCCGTACAGACTATCAAGGCTATGACTATCCACCACCAGGACAAGGAGAACAGCCCCCACTGATAAAACATCATAACCATAGCAGAGAAATGAAAAAGCAGTCTTGTCATCTGCCCGGTGGATTTTATATCGTCCACGAAGCTGATGAACGTCACCAGTGTCAAGGCAAGCAGGAACCAGGGATATTCAAAGCCACTCGTCAGGAAATAGGCCAACGCCCCGAAATAGAAAATAATCCCACCACCACGCAAAGTCACTTTCGTATGGGAACTGCGCTCATTGGGCTTATCGATGATATTACACCTATCAGCTATTCTAAAATAAAAAAGTTCTGCTAAAAACAGCAGAACCAAGACCATCAAATAATACATCATCCGTTTTTGATTATCCAGTAAAACCAAAGCTGAATACATGTAAATCCCAAAGATATAATACCCAGCCCTATCAATATGACATCTAAATATACATTCATTCTATCTTGAAGTTTTCCAATACACGGGTCGGCTTCCATCCCAATTCACGCATCGCCTTTTCGTTACTGAAAGTAAGCGATTCTGTGATTTTCTTCAGTTTCAAAGAATTGATAGGCGCTTTCTTTCCTAAGCAATCTCCTACCAAAGCCATACATTTAGCTGCCCAATAAGGTATTGAGAAAGGTAATTTCTTGTCCAATTGCCTGCAAATAGTAGTCTCAAGTTCTCTGAAAGTGGGGTGATGACTGTCACATACATTGTAGATGCCTCCCTTTTCTGCCAACAGAGAGACCAACTTTGCAATATCCTGTACCATCAATACACTCTTTCGTGCCTGACCGCCAGCAATGCTGAGGTATTTCCCACTGCGGATACCATGAATCATAGCCCCCAGATTTCCCGGAGGGTTAGGACCGGCAATCAAGGAAGGACGGATTATACCTAAAATGACATTATGTTCGTAACACCACTTTTGTAGATATTCCTCCGCAAGACGTTTACTCATGGCGTATGGTGTATCTCCATCCAAAGGATGGTCTTCCGTAATATTCTCACCATAAGCACAACCGTAAACTGCTACAGTGGAAATAAAAATGAAGGCCCGTGGCACTCTTCTCCGCTCCAATGCAGTACAAAGATTCTTTGTACCTTGCAGATTCACATCAAAGAACACCTGTCTTTCCGCTTCCGTTTTAGGAACAGAATGTGCCTTTCCAGCAACATGAAGAACAATATCATACCGTTCACGCAATACCGGAATCTCCTTTGCTATATCTATAGTATAATCATCCTTCGGCGACAGCCCCACAGTCTTAACGCCATACATCCCCTCCAAAAGAGGACGCACATTGCTACCCAAGAAACCAGAAGCTCCAGTAAATAAAAGTTTCATGAAAAATATATTAGGAAAATCACTAGTAAAAACTCAGTTATTTTATTGTCGATAGTTCTATCGATTAGTTAATTTCATATTCGTATATGCTAATTTCGCTTTTTTATTTATCTCCCGCCTTTCTTTATCAAAAAAACACCCCCATTTATTTAAATAATAAACGGCAGCCTTAACATGTATCCAAAACAAACGAATTTTTTTATGAGATCCTTTCTCAAAAGCATGAGTAATTGTGGCACTTGGATAATACATTGTTCTATATTTCTGAAAAATACGACGATTTAAATCAGTATCTTCTCCATACATAAAAATCCCTTCGTCAAAAACTCCAACTTCTTCAATAACTGATTTGCGAAGAAACATAAAGCATCCTGATAAATATGGAGCATTCATTTCCTTATCATAACCGCTAAAGCGCATCTCAAAATTATCATTAATACGCTTCTTGATACTCTTAAAAGGAATAAACATTCGACCAATCCAGTCCATAGGAGTAGGCAGAAGCTTGCACAAATATTGCAAATCACCATTAGGATAAATCACTTTAGGAAGCACATTGCCCACATCAGGATTAGCCTGCATGTACTCATAAAGAGCCTCAATCACCCCTGCTTCAAAATAGATATCCGGATTGAGCACCAAATGGAATTCTCCCATTTTATCAAGCTGACGCATAATCTTATTATGTCCCGCACCAAATCCATTATTGCAATTCATAAAAAGGTACTCCACTCGTTCATCTAATGACGCTAATGATTTCAACTCATCTATAGGCGAATTATCCACCAGATAAATCCGCACCTTCAGATTTGTGTTTAAAAAACTCCAAATAGCCCTCTTCAGTTCTTCTATATTGTTTTTATAGAGCACTATAGTAGCTGTTACTTGATATTGATTGTTCATACACTTATTATAGATTATTGCGTTTTTTTATTACAAATAAGGAACTCATAAAATCCTTTAGTTCCGGATATTTCTTATCCTTTTCAGTTAGACAATCATTATAAAAGTCCACAAAGCATCTTTTTACTTTTGTAAAGCGTGATAGTATACACAGTCTGTGTAAACCCAATACCACCACAAACCACGATGTTCTTATCGAAATCTACACACTATTCTTTTCCAATTAAATACAATTACTTGACATCTTATATTTTGTCAGTAGTTTCAACATAACTATTACGAGTCTTTACCGAAAACTTAAAACGATTTTTTGTGTTTTTATAAAAGATTTAATGAGCAGAAAGGATCGATTCCTAACAAGAGCAAGGAAAACTCTTTTCCTAAAAGGGAAATGACAGTAGTATTTATTATGCCGCCAATTAGGATACAGAACCTCAAAATCATCAATAAAGCGAAGTACTATTCGTTTGTCAACGCCCGAGAATAAAGCACGGAAAACAGCACCATATAACACTAAATTAATACATCTAAACTCTTTTTCTCGTATCAAAGTATCGGGTATATTCTGGCGTATATAATTACTTGCTTGTAAAAAGCCCTTATAAATATTAGGATTAACGGATGTTGATAAAGAATTACTACGCGCAAAATAGTTATAAAATGCTTCGGGCAAATAAGCAATACTTTTTGATTCATATACCAATAATGGAACTACCGCAGCATCTTCGCTATTGTAAAAACAAGGCATTTTTATTTTCTTTATGATGTTGGCTTTTATACATATACCACACACGCTATCGCCCGTTAAAGCCATAAAATCAGATTTTACAAACCCGTCACTATAAAATGGAATAGAAGAAATATGAAAAGTCTTCCCACTTTCATAGCAACGGTTATAATCAAAAAATAGCAAGTCAAGCATATCTGATTCCATACGCTTTTTTATTGCTTCCACAAAATCGTCACGATACCAATCGTCAGAATCTAAAAAAGCAACATATTTTCCTTTAGCTTCTTTTACCCCAAGCTCTCTGGCTTTACCAGGTCCCCCATTATAAGGAGCATTGATTAGAGATGCCAAAATCGAATTTGAGTCGATGAAATTTTGGAGAAAAAGACAAGTATCATCTGTAGAGTAATCATCTACAAAAATCACCTCAAAATCTTGACACGTTTGACGTTGCAAAGACTCTATGCAACGACTCATCAACTTACCACAATTGAAACATGGAATTATTATTGATAGAAATATATTCATACAAAAAGGCAAAAATAAATTTAAGATTTTGAACTAATTTCCCGAAATAGGTTCTGCCATATTCCCATCACACGAGATTCAGTATATTCTTCTGCTTTATGACGCGCAGAAACACTCATTTTTCTTAGATTTGCATTATCATTAATAAGAGTTATTATGGCATTTGCCAAGCCAAGTGAATCAGAGGAGCCAACAACAATTCCGTTTAAGCCATTAGTTATAACATCAGATGCGCCACAAGGATAATCAACTGTTACTATGGGAAGTCCATGAGCCATTGCTTCAAGCATCACCATAGGAAAGCCTTCATATCTTGAACTCATAGCTAAAAAAGAAGCGTTTAAATACTCAGAAGCAATCTGTGAAGTTGAAGGAAGTAAGCTTACTGATTCGGATAATGACAATTTGTCAATTAATTGTATAATGCTATCTTTATCATCACCATTCCCACGTATTACAAGTCGCCAATCAGGACATTTTATATGTACTTTACTCCATGCTCGAATTAAAAGATGAAAATTTTTTTGGTATGATAATCGACCCACACTCAACACTATTTTATTATTTAGAGGAGCAAGCTTATCCGGGAATGTAGGAAGATAGTTTGGAATCACCATAATATTAGGTAAATCTCCCCACGAACGCTTGTCACGTTCGGTCAAAACAACAAATTTATCATACTTTCGAATTATTTTCAACCAGCTTTTTAGTCTCATGGATTGTATCGTTCGTTTCAACCATGAACGCGCTTCTATCATTTTTGCCTCTCGAGAAAAATGATACTCTAAAATTTTAGAACTACCGTCCTCTACATCGCACAGAATGTCAAAGTCATAGTCGAACATTGAAATTACGATGTCCGCCTTTTCTTTCAACAATACGTCCCTTAGACGCATTCGGTGTATAGCTTTCTTTTTTTTTGTAGCAAACAACCTGAAAGGGAGGGGTAACTGTGCATCATCTTCATAATTAATTCCTAAGTCAATACAACGTACATCTTCAAAAAGATAAAAAAAAGGCTTGCGATTTTTTTGGTCGGTTGTTATGATAATAACTTTGTTTGATTTACCATCTACCCCTTTCGCATGAGAAAGATAATTAGCCTTGTTAGCCAATACACGCTCCATACCTCCGGAATTATACATTCCTGTTATTGTGTAAACTATCTTCATTCTTTAATACCTTCAATTGATTTACAACAAATCGTGAGCTATCGGTTTAAACTTCTCATAGTTTCCTTTTCTTTCTAACCATTTACGTATAAATAATCGTTTAAAGTGCGTAATGCGGTAAAGCATCTGATTAACGGTGGTCCTTTTTGAAGAAGCACCAGATATTGTACTCTCCACACTTTCATCCGTAGGATGGTTTATAACAAACGGAGTTACTCCTAATATCTGAATACCTTTTTTGCGCCAGTAAAACCAATCATCAGCAGTAACAAACGGTCGTTCTTCCTTCATTAGCAGCACAGCTTTACGATTTATTACATAAGCATAAGTAAAAAATGCATCAAACACTTTTACTATCCTAATATCATCAATATTAATTACATCTTCACAATGCCAAAACCATGATGAAAATAATATGACTGTGGGTAGTTCTTGTTTGTCAAGCCAATTTTGCACTGTATGTATTGAGTGAATAATACGATTCACATCACCCAATACAGCATCATCTTCTAAGAGTAAAGCATATGGCAAATTCTGATCGATAATGGCCTGGAAGCATCGTTGATGACTCATGGTACATCCCACTTCACCAGGACGAGCTTCTCTAAAATAAAGTGATTTAAATCGTTTTAAATTAAAAAGTTGATTCAACTCTTGCGTGTTCATTTTACGTCCATCTACAGCATCAATAAATTCATAGTCTATAGAACGCAAGGCTTCCATTTGTTTTTTTATTGCATCTCGGCGTTCTTCGCAATCCTGCAAATTAACTATTAAAGCTTTCATATTCTCCTAATATAAATTATTTAATGACCGCTCTTTTGCCAAAGATAGAGATCTGCAGTATTAGGGTCAACATTATTATAAATCCAATTAACATCATAATCCATTTGAAGTGCAACAGGGTAAGGTGCAAATAAGTATGGCCAACGTGTAACAGTATGTTTTCTATAACCTATCACTTGACCAGTTATGATGCTAAACAAGAAAACACCAAACACTATTTGAATATTTTTCAATTTAGCATTATATAATAAATAGAAAACACCAACACCATAAAAGAAAAACTGTACACGTCCATTGATTGCCGAATAATTAGACGTAAACGCCCATAACAAAAACAAATTATACATTATAGACGATTGATGATTAATAGGCACATATAATATGAAGAAAACAAATAATGACAAAGATGCGACCTGACCAATCCATATAGGCAACCAGAAGAAAACATTACCTGAAAGATAGCTAGTATCGCTATATTTACCTTCAGTATACATCAGCAGATAATTATTAATTTCACCTAATGGAAAGAGTTGTAAGATTAATGGAAGTGATGAAGAAATCAAAAACAGCACTACAAAAAATATCCAAAAGTTTTTCTTTGTATGTGGGAAAATTTTTAATTTATTTGCTACGAGCAAAGGTACAACGAATATAGTTGCAAAGTGAACAAATATAGCAACTACTATTATTATATAATCAATAAGCCCCGTTTTATTTAATAAGTATCTTCTACACAACACAAGAGAAATTAATGTAGCTGCAAATCCATAGCGCAAGCCAGAAGAAATACCTCCAATAGGAACCACCAAAATAACCATCCATAAAACCAACCAACGATTGAGGCATTTTATTTGTGGAGAATCAAGCATGCAATCATATATGTAGAAATATATAAGGTAGGCAATGACCACCCATCCAAAACGAACGAAACCGTATGTCAACCCTAACTGAATAATTCCAAATTCATAAAGGAAAAGTATGAAATCAACTTTTATATTAAAGGAAAGATAAAGCAATAATTCATCCCAATTCCATGTTTCCATTTCATAGAATAATTCAGCATGCCTATACGCGTCAGCAGTAGGTAGGAACAACAACATTGAACACAGTCCCATAAACAACGCAAACAGCACGTAAGCATTTCGTTTTCGTCTATAACATCCATTTATCACCATAGGCATGGCAAGTATAGGGCAGCAGAAGAAAATGATCCAAACGAACCAATCAGTTCTGAGCAAGGCCTTCAATAGTGTCTTGTCCATAAAGTTCTATCAATTTCGGGTGACATTTAACACCTAAATAGTGTAGATTTGATTGGGGGGGAAACGAATATATGCTGGTACTATTAATGGTGTAGACATCATCGAAGTGAATGCCCAAAAGAGCAAAAAGTTCGGCGGGTACTTTCTTAGAATATACTTTCACTCCCGGAAATGCCTTTTCGTAATCCAAATTATCACGCGGGTGCGTCTTAATCACCACTTCTTCAGAATTGTATTTATCAATAATCTTACGATATATTTCGATAAGATTATCATCTCCAATCTGTATATTGTAAGGTTGAGTTAATATAATCACTTTTTTTTCAGCCAACATCAACAAGTCATCATCAGTAATTCCAAACAAAGATGTAATGTAGTCCTTGGCATCACTCTTTTTCCACAAATCCTGAACATTTACAATTTTTGCTTTAGATTTCAAGCACTCCGGTATGGAGGCCAATTCTGTCAGTACCACTTCTTTTGCTTGATCGGTTAGTCCATAATCACCCTTCACAATATTGGGACCATAAATGAATTGCAAAAGTTTTTTATGCTTTCGTAGCTGGGGCTTTATCAACCATTTCTCATCGTAATTACCTAAACCATCTTCAATTACCACCATGGTTCGTTTATGCAGCAATGCGGATGAAAACCACAAGTGATCGTGTCCATAAATGGGTAATGTCTTTAAAAAAGGCCAATGCCAATAACAAGTACGGTAAAGAAGAAAACGATAAATACACCTGACAAGACGAGGCATCGCTTCCATTTTATGTAAAGAGAGAAATTGCTTATATTTCAGCTTACTCTGTACTTCAACTGAGATTGCTTCTGAAACAAAAAAATAAGTTGATTCAAATTGCTTTTTACCATAAACAAGCAGATACAACAGCATTGAATAAACAGAATCCACAAAACATACCGCAGTAATTCCATTAAACTTTTTCATACTCAAATCTTTTACAAGAGAGACTACACTCATACTGCAGTCCTTTTTTGGGGTCAATACATCCTTTTTTTTCCATAACCATCTACGTCTTCACATATTTATTCAGAAGTAAATTAGCCCGATACACCACAAGTGCCACCATGATGAACTTTAAGAACACATAAATCAGGCAGGTATAATAGAGACTATATTGCGTCAGCCACATCGACAGCATCAAGTGAAGTAACGAAGAAAAAAATGTAATCATCATCAAATCTTTGGTTTTGTCATAATAGAACAAATAGTTGGTGTAAAGAAAATAAATACACTGAAAGTAACCTGACAAAGCCAATAAGTAGAAGTAAGGAAGCGAAGCTGCATATCGTGGCAATACCAAGGGAATTAAGATAGAGCAAACGGCCAGTACCGCAACAACTCCTATCGTATAAACAATGAATATGGCTTTAGTCTGCCGTTGCAATCTCTCCCATTTGTCATCCAGATTAGACGACAAAACCTGATAGATAGATACCGAATTGGTTTGATTAAAGGCAGAGCCAATCATGTCAATGATATTGCTCAAGTTGAGAGCAAAACTAAAGATTCCTACCTCTGCAAACGTATAATAGTAATTGATAATATACCTATCACCTCCCTGCTTAATCCAAGAAGTGGCCAGATGAGGAATAAGTGGAACACCCCACATCAAGATAGGTCTTATCTTGAACCACGAAATACCCTTAAACAGAAACAGACGATATCTACAGCAAACGTAAATAGCAATCAGCCCATAAAGCACTGCGCAAGTTACCTGTGCATAAATACGTCCTTCCCATCCAAGTTTCATTGCCACTACCAGCAGCAACGATATAGCAAAGTTTACTATAGCAAAGCTACAACTCAGCAAACCATAAAAAATGAGTTTCTCACGGATGCGGAAATAATCAAGAACTATCTGGAAATAGCAGTTCATTAAGGCAATGGCGAGCGCAGACCACAAAAAAGCAAGTCGCAGCTCCGTCATTCGCGCCAAAGCCGAGTTACCCACTAATAGCACCAATGCAAAGAAAGAAGCTACGGCAAAAGTAATCAAGAAGACAATGCTTAAACTTTGCCGAAACTCGTCCCGGCTCTTCCTGAAAAACGACACCGACACATATCCATTCGTTGAGAGAGACACCAGAAATCCCAGAAAAGTGACGATTGTATTGAACAAACTCAACGTTCCGTACTCTGCAGGAACGATGTATTTAGCCAAAATGATCAGAAGCAGGAAGCCCACACCCTGATTAAAGAAAGAGAAGAGAGAAAACAACCCACCCTTAAGAAGGATCTTATTATTACGAAGTGGGGATATTATTGCCATTAAATCAAAAATTCGACAGTTTACTTGCTATCATTTCATTTTCCATATCCCATCTTGATTTTCTATCCACAAAATTACTTCATTTCATAAACATACATTGTATAAACCCCTTCGACACTATCCCACTTCCCTACAAAGTCAAACCCCAAATCTGCCGCATTGGAAAGTTTCGCACGACTAAGTATATACT
>NZ_JBCNZM010000119.1:0-9635 GCF_040227615.1 Bacteroides sp. RTP31139st1_H2_RTP31139_211217
ATGACAATCTACTTATATGATACTATTTGTAATGGTAATATCCTGATTTGAAGGTGTTTAATTCTGTACTGATGTGCTATAATCATAACGTCAGGATCTTTTTTCTCAAAAACTAGAAGGGCTTTGTCAATATCTATCATTTAGTTGCTTTTTGTCAATTATTTACTCGTGTTGTTTATTCCATCTATGAGAATGTAAACCCTTATGTAAAATACTATTGAATTTATAATGGTTACATAAACACTATCCTACCTATTTATCCATTTTATGCATAGAACACCATGTAATTGTCTCTATCTTATAAATGGAGATTATTCCAAATACAAAGTAATTGGAGTAAAGAATTCTATAGCTATGAAAAACTACTGTTTGGAGCATGTCAAAAACGTAATGAGGAAATTTTCTTGTAAGAGAATATAGTCTACATAGAATAACGAAGACTGAGTGGATATATTTTTTATTATAATTCAAGGGAATAAAGAATGTACTTTTGTAATCCGCACTGGCTCTCGTGTCGTGCAGACAATTCAGGTTTGCAGTTTATTGAAGAGAGGATATTTCTATCGTTTCAGCTCTTCTCCATAAAGTCTACGCAGTATGATACGTGCCGGTACACTTTTAATCTCTCCATTGGGCAAGCCTTGTATAATGCATTCATTGCGCAATGCTTTTTCTTCAAGCATACGACGTTCGGCTAATGCCAAACCGAAATGTAACTTTTCGCTTAGTTCTTTTCGTTCATTCTCTGACATAACTTTGTATTTTATTAAATCGTTCAATGTGATGTATATGCATATCCATTCCTCGTCCACCTTCAGCAACAATTATACGGGGTGTTTCGCTATTATCTGCCAATAGCCAATAGTCCACACAAGGCATATAAATATTGAAAAAGTTATCAATACCTGCTTGATAACGCCGGAGCACAACCTCTTTGGGAATGTCGTGTCCACCATTACGTACACGTTGGGCTACACGCTGAATAGCCAAGTCGGGCGAACTCAGCCAGAAATATATTAAATTGACTTTATATCCTTGTTCTTGTGCACGATGGACAAGGCGAGTGTAAGATCTTGTGGCAAGTGTGGTTTCTATAGAAAAGTTTTGTTGATTTTTCAGCAATTCATTGATTCTTTGCAACATCAACCGTCCGGCTTCAATGGCCATACTTTCGGGATTAAAAGGAGATAATCCACGAGCTATTTCATCCGCATTGACAAACTCCTTGCATTCCAGAACATCCGGCAACACAGTATAAGATGCCGTAGTCTTACCAGCACCATTACAACCACTAATGATGTAGAGTTGTTTTTTAGAATCCATATTCATGCATTTATCTAATTGCAAAGTTACTACAAAAAAGTGAAATGCGGAAAGATATAGTGATAGAATTGAGTTACAAGGGTTTTGGTTGAAGTGGCGATAATCCGTGAAGCCATTACAATCCCTGCCGAAGCCAAATCCTGACGCCGCTACGTTACTTGTTCGTAACCATGCCCGAAAATGCGACAAACGGGTACGAATAGCGAAACAAGGCTCTAAGGAATAGTGAGTTATCCATAACTCATGCGAAAAATCAGGTTACGGAAAAAGATTGCGCCGTTCCTCCCCGTTTTGCGTACCAACACCGGACTCTTCACCAACTAATTTTGAAACCCAAAAATTAAGGACAATGAAGAGTACATTTTCAGTAATCTACTACCTCAAGCGTCAGGTAGTGAAAAAGGACGGGACAGTTCCCGTCATGGGACGCATCACGGTGGACGGCAGCCAGACACAGTTCAGCTGCAAACTGACTGTCGATCCGAAACTGTGGGACACCAAAGGTGGACGTGTCACGGGCAGAAGCACGGCGGCACTCGAAACGAACCGTATGCTTGACAAGATGCGGGTACGCATCAACAGGCATTATCAGGAAATCATGGAGCGTGACAACTTCGTCACGGCGGAGAAGGTGAAGAACGCCTTTCTCGGACTGGAACACCGCTACCACACGCTGATGCAGGTGTTCCGCCAGCACAACGAGGACTACGAGAAGCAGGTGGAGGCAGGCATGAAAGCCAAAGGCACGCTGCTGAAGTACCGCACCGTTTACAAGCACATGCAAGAGTTCCTCGACATCCGCTACCATGTGAAGGACATCGCCCTAAAAGAGCTTACCCCGGCTTTCATCTCCGACTTCGAGATGTTCCTGCGCACGGACAAGCACTGCTGCACCAATACCGTGTGGCTGTACGTCTGCCCGTTACGGACGATGGTATTCATCGCCATCAACAACGAGTGGCTGACGCGCGACCCGTTCCGCGAGTATGAAATCAAGAAGGAGGAAACAACACGCAGTTTCCTGACCAAAGATGAGATCCGCCTGCTGATGGAGGGGAAACTGAAAAACGCCAAACAGGAATTGTACCGCGACCTCTACCTGTTCTGCGCCTTCACGGGGCTGTCGTTCGCGGATATGCGCAACCTTACGGAAGAGAATATCCGCACCTACTTCGACGAACACGAGTGGATAAACATCAACCGCCAGAAAACGGGCGTGGTGTCCAACATCCGCCTGCTCGACATCGCCAACCGCATAATCGGCAAATACCGGGGACTGTGCGGGGACGGCAGGATATTTCCCGTTCCGCATTATAACACGTGCCTTGCCGGTATCCGTGCCGTCGCCAAGCGTTGCGGCATCACCAAGCATATCACGTGGCATCAGAGCCGCCACACGGCAGCCACGACGATATTCCTCTCCAACGGTGTTCCCATCGAAACGGTCAGCTCCATGCTCGGACACAAGAGCATAAAGACGACGCAGATTTACGCAAAGATAACCAAAGAGAAGCTCAATCAGGACATGGAGAACCTTGCCGCAAGATTGAACGGCGTCGAGGAATTTGCAGGTTGCACCATCTAAAAAGAAAAGCCATGAAACGTGACACAATCATCATCGAGGACAAGGCAGTCAGCGTAACCGGTAACGACGTGTGGATGACCGCCACCGAAATAGCCGGATTGTTCCATACGACCGTCCCGGCAGTGAACGCCGCCATCAGAGCCGTCCGCAAGTCGGACGTGCTGAACGACTACGAGGTGTGCCGCTACATGCAGCTTGAAAACGGGCTGCACGCGGACGTGTACGCCCTTGAAATCATCATCCCGGTCGCTTTCAGGGTGAATACCTACAACACCCACCTGTTCCGCACATGGCTGGTGGGAAAGGCACTCTCACAAGAGAAACGGCAGACATACGTGATGTTCATACAGAACGGAAAAGCCGGGTATTGCTGATTGCACATACCCCATAAGACAAGTAAACGGGTAGCACCACAAAAGGTGTCACCCGTTTACTTTTTCATGAAACCGCCTCACTCCAGCGGCTTGCGGTAGTTCGCTTCCAGTACCCCGCGCAGCCCCGTTTCCGGGTAAAGCACCTTCCCTCCCAAAAGTATGAAGGGCAACACGCGGTTGTTGCGGTATTCCTGCAAGGTGCGCCGGCTCACACGGAGCAGTTCCGACACCTCGCCGTCCGTCAGGTAACGTTCCCCGTCCAGCGGAGGACGGTAGCTTTCCAGAAATGCGGACAGCCATTTCGAGCCTTTGCGCATATCCTGCACCACAGAGGCTATCGGCTCGTCTTCCATCGTAAAAACATCGTTGTTCTCGTTCATCATAACTTCGGATTCAGTGGGTGAATAAATCAAATCATCTGCCGTGCGGATAGAGCGTGCCGACAAGCGGTATCAGCCGCTTCACCTCCTCTGGCTTGTAATAGAACCTGCGGTTTATCTGCGAGTAGCCGATAAGCCGCCTGTCACGCAGCGTCTGCAACGTGCGCGGGCTTATTCTCAACTGCCCGCAGACCTCCTCGCCCGTGAGCCATCTTTCCATGCGCCCCGTGTCGCTTTTGCGCCTCAGGGCGGCGACCTTCTCCGAGAGTGCGCCGAATGCCGCCACCATCATCTCGAAAGTCTTTTTCTCGATAGATACTATTTCCATATTCATGTCATTTAGAGTTTGCCGCAAAGGTAACGAAACGGCATACAAGACGTATCGTTTTCCGCTGAAAGGCTGCCTGTTGCGCCGTTTGACCGGGTTACGGAGCCATCTTCCGCAAAAATCTTACGTGAGTCACGTAGTGAGTTGTTAAAGCCCCTTTTGTTTATTGCCGAATTTTGTCGCAGAAACAAAAAGAAAGGACTGAACATGAAAGTGATAACAATGGAAAGTTCCGCCTACAAGGAGATGATGGCGCAGATTGCGAACATCGCAGGGTACATCCGCGAGGCAAGGGACGAGAAGAAACGGAAGCGGGAAACCGAAGACAAGCTGCTTGACACGGCACAGGCGGCGAAGATGCTCAACGTGAGCAAGCGCACCATGCAGCGTATGCGCACCGACCACCGTATCGAGTATGTGGTGGTACGCGGAAGCTGCCGCTACCGCCTTTCCGAGATACTGCGGCTATTGGAGGACAACACAGTAAGGAACGAGGAAGGGACAATAGACACCCTGTTCCACAACCACACGCTGCGCACGGGCGGCAAACCAAAAGGAAGGAGGACATAGGTCATGGAACTGCTCACACGAAACAACTTCGAGGGCTGGATGCAGAAGCTGATGGAACGGCTCGACCGTCAGGACGAACTGCTGCTGGCGATGAAGGCTGAGGGGAAACAGCCCACTATCACGGAAAGCATCCGCCTTTTCGACAATCAGGATTTGTGCATGTTGCTCCAGATAAGCAAACGCACCCTCCAACGCTACCGCAGCGTAGGCGCATTGCCCTACAAGACGCTGGGCAAGAAGACCTATTACAGCGAGGAGGACGTGCTGACATTCCTTTCCAACCATATCAAGGACTTCAAAAAGGAAGATATAGCCTTCTACAAGGCTCGTATCCATAATTTCTTTCATAAATAACCCATTAAAACATTTTTCAGATGGCAAAGAAAAAAGACGAAAAGGACGTGCTGGTAGTCCGTGACGAGAAGACAGGCGAGATCAGCGTGGTAGCCGGGCTGAACGCGGACGGCACACCCAAGCGCACCCCCGCAAAAGCGGAGAACGCGCAGAGTTTCCTGCAATTCGACCGACATGGCGACGTGCTGGACAACTTCTTCAAGAACTTCTTCCGGCAGTGCAAGGAACCCAGCCGCTTCGGTTTCTACCGCATTGCGGCAGACCAAGCTGAAAATCTCTTAGAGGTGATGAAGCAACTGCTGAAAGACCCCGAAGCGAACAAGGAGCTGCTCGCCCCTCACAAGGTGGACACCTCCGACTATGAGAAGAAGGTGCAGGAAGAGATGGCAGCACAACAGACAGAGAAACAAGAACCTCAAAAACAGGAGAACATGGAACAACGGAAAGAACAGCAACAGGACAAATCCGAACAGATGCAGGGCAAACGTGGCTACCAGCCCATCGACGAGAGTAAAATCAACTGGCAGGAGCTGGAGGACAGATGGGGCGTAAAGCGGGACAACCTTGAAAAGTCCGGCGACCTTACGAAGATGCTCAACTATGGCAAGTCCGACTTGGTAAAGGTCAAACCGACCTTCGGCGGCGAATCATTCGAGCTGGACGCCCGCCTCTCCTTCAAGAAGGACGGTGAGGGAAACATCAGCCTCGTGCCGCACTTCATCCGCAAGGAGCAGAAGCTGGATGAGTACAAGGAACACAAATTCTCCGACAATGACCGGAAGAACCTCCGCGAAACGGGCAATCTCGGTAGGGTCGTGGACATTGTGGACAGGGAAACGGGCGAGATCATCCCCTCCTACATCAGCATCGACCGCAAGACGAATGAAATCACGGACATTCCGGCAAGCAGGGTGCGCATCCCGGAGCGCATCGGCAAGACGGAAATCACCACGCAGGAGCGGGACATGCTCCGCGCCGGACTGCCCGTACGCGACAAGCTCATCGAGCGCAACGACGGCAGAAAGTTCGTCACCACCCTGCAAGTGAACGTGGAGCAGCGCGGCGTGGAGTTCGTGCCGGGAACCGGCAAGTCGCCCCGTACCGCACAGACACAGGAAACCAAAGGCGACACATCGAAAAGTCAGGCGCAGGGCGGGGAAAATGCCGCACAGACCAAGAAGGAGCAACGCCGCAACACGTGGACGAACGAGGACGGCAGCATCCGCCCCATCAGCAAATGGAGCGGCGTGAGCTTCACCGACCAGCAGAAAGCCGACTATGTGGCGGGTAAAGCCGTGAAGCTGGAGAACGTGACCGACAAGCAGGGCTTCCATGCCACGATGTATATCAAGTTCAACCCGGAGAAGGGACGCCCGTACCGCTACGACACGAACCCTGACAATGCACAGCAGGTTGCTCCGTCCAACGAGAGCCGCACGCAGGTGGCGGTGAACAACGATGGCAAGACCAACGAGGCTACAAAGAATCTGAGAGAGCCGTTGCAGAAAGGTCAGACCAACCCGAAGGACGCCCGCCAGCAACAGCAGCAGGAGAAGCCGCAGAAGAAAACGGGCAAGGGCATGAAAATGTAATCCCGTGTCCGCCACTGAATCCAAAATAAAATCCAAAGTATCAACAAAAAAGAAGAAGACATGAAGACAATCATTGCAGAAAAGCCCTCCGTGGCACGTGAAATCGCCCGCATCGTGGGCGCGACAAAGAGAGAGGAAGGATATTTCGAGGGAGGCGGTTATGCCGTGACATGGGCATTCGGACACCTCGTTCAGCTTGCCATGCCCGACGGCTACGGCGTGCGCGGATTTGTCCGTGACAACCTCCCGATTATTCCCGACACATTCACGCTCGTCCCCCGTCAGGTCAGGACGGAGAAAGGTTACAAGCCCGACAGCGGCGTGGTGTCGCAGATAAAAGTCATCAAAAGACTGTTCGACACAAGCGAACATATCATCGTGGCGACCGATGCCGGACGCGAGGGAGAGCTTATCTTCCGCTACCTCTACCACTATACGGGTTGCACCACTCCTTTCGTGCGCCTGTGGATCAGCTCTCTCACCGACAAAGCTATCCGCGAGGGACTGCGGAAACTCGAAGACGGCAGCAAATACGACAACCTCTACCTCGCCGCCAAAGCGCGGAGCGAATCCGACTGGCTCGTGGGCATCAACGGCACACAGGCGTTATCCATCGCCGCCGGACACGGCACGTATTCCGTGGGGCGGGTGCAGACACCAACGTTGGCTATGGTATGTGAACGCTACTGGGAGAACCGCCGCTTTACGTCCGAAGCATTCTGGCAGCTCCATATCGCAACGGACGGTTGCGACGGCGAAGTCGTGAAATTCTCATCCTCCGAGAAATGGAAAGAGAAAGAACCGGCGATGGAACTATATAATAAGGTAAAGGCGGCAGGTTGCGCCACTGTCACGAAAGCCGAGCGCAAGGAGAAGACGGAGGAAACTCCCTTGCTCTACGACCTGACCACGCTCCAGAAAGAAGCCAACGCCAAGCACGGCTTCACGGCGGAACAGACGCTTGAAATCGCGCAGAAACTCTACGAAAAGAAGTTGATAACCTATCCGAGAACGGGAAGCCGCTACATCCCCGAAGACGTGTTTGCCGAAATTCCCAAACTGCTCGCTTTCATCGGCACACAGCCCGAATGGAAAGACAAGGTGCGGGCAAAAGCCGCCCCGACACGCCGCAGCGTGGACGACGGCAAGGTGACAGACCACCATGCCCTGCTCGTCACGGGTGAGAAACCGCTCTTCCTCTCCAAAGAGGACAATACCATCTATCAGATGATTGCCGGGCGCATGGTCGAGGCATTCTCTGAGAAATGCGTCAAGGATGTGACCACTGTCACGGCGGAATGTGCCGGAGTGGAGTTTACCGTAAAAGGCAGCGTCGTGAAGCAAACCGGATGGCGTGCCGTCTATGGCGAGGAAAAAGAGGAAATTACCATCCCCGGCTGGCAGGAAGGCGACACGCTGACACCGAAAGGCTCGTCCATTACCGAAGGAAAGACCAAACCCAAGCCGCTGCATACCGAAGCCACCCTGCTCTCGGCAATGGAAACGGCGGGCAAGGAAATTGAGGACGACGCACTGCGGCAGGCGATGAAGGACTGTGGCATCGGTACTCCCGCCACACGCGCCTCCATCATCGAAACGCTTTTCAAGCGCGGTTACATGGAACGCTGCAAGAAGTCGCTTGTTCCCACCGAAAAAGGACTTGCCCTCAATTCCGTCGTCAAGACGATGCGCATCGCCGATGTTGCCATGACGGGCGAATGGGAAAAGGAGCTGGCGCGTATCGAGCGCGGGGAACTGTCCGACGACACCTTCCGCAAGGAGATAGAGGCGTACACACGTGAGATAACCTCCGAACTGATCTCGTGCGACAAGCTCTTCGGCAGCCGTGACTCCGGCTGCGCGTGTCCCAAGTGTGGCACGGGCAGGATGCGGTTCTACGGCAAGGTGGTACGCTGCGACAACACGGAGTGCGGACTGCCCGTGTTCCGGCTGAAAGCGGGACGCACCCTGTCCGACGATGAAATCAAAGACCTGCTCACCGAAGGGCATACCAAGCTGCTCAAAGGGTTCAAGAGCAAACAGGGCAAGAGTTTCGATGCTGTTGTCGCCTTTGACGGGGAATATAACACGACTTTTGTGTTCCCGGAGGCTAAAAAGGACAAGAAATTTTCAGGACGGAAGAAATAGTATTAACTTTGCCACTTGTTCAGAGTAATGAATTGTTCTTCGATACCGGATTACACTCATACTTTGGATTTAGTGGTGGCACTCGGAGGGATACCGAGTGCCTTTTTCTTCCTTTTTCCAACCGATTATCCCGTTAATTATCAATCCGCTAAATCCAAAGTAATGAACAACAAGAAGAAAAACGAGGGTCAGACCGACTTTTCCTATTACGGTCTGTACCTGCTGGACTATCTCCGCACGAACAAGTTTGAACAGGCTGACGACACCGCTTTCATACGGGAACGGGCCGACCGTGCCGCCGAAACGTATGAGAGGGCACGGCTTGAAGGCTATCCCGCCGATGGTGCGCAGGAACTGGCGATGGACACGCTGCTGCGCGGGCTGCATTATTCCCGTTACGCCATCCTCCGCGAAGTCGTGGAAAACGAGTTTGCCGATGAAGTGCCGGAAGAGAAGCGTGAAGCCTTTGTCCTGAAACTGCTGCCGCTTGTCGGCAACGTGTTCTCCGTCTATGACCTCTCGGATGACAATTTCGCCCTGTCTTCCGATTACGACCTGCTCTACACGGAGCTGACGGGAGCAACCGTCCTTTACTTAGACGAATATGGCGTTTAACCGCAAACAGAAACTGCGGGACAACATCGAGGCGATACGGACGGCATTCATCCTTGACAGGGAAAATAGGACAGCGACAACCGAAGAGCGTGCCATACTTCAAAGGTACTGCGGTTTCGGCGGTCTGAAATGTATCCTCAACCCTGCAAAGGAACTGACGGATGCCGTCCGGTGGGCGAAATCCGACCTCGAACTGTTCGCCCCGACGGTGGAGCTGCACAGGCTTATCCGTGAGAACAGCAAGGACGAAACAGAGTACAAGCGGTTTGTGGATTCGCTGAAAGCGTCCGTGCTGACCGCTTTCTACACCCCCAAAGAGATAACCGACACCATCGCGGACGTGCTGGCAGATTACAGCGTCCGCCC
>NZ_JBCNZM010000119.1:9645-14955 GCF_040227615.1 Bacteroides sp. RTP31139st1_H2_RTP31139_211217
CCCCGCCCGTATGCTCGAACCGTCGGCAGGTGTCGGCGTGTTCGTGGATTCCATGCTGCGGCACAGCCCCAATGCGGATGTGATGGCTTTCGAGAAGGATCTGCTCACGGGTACAATCTTGAGGCATCTCTATCCCGACCAGAAAATGCGCACCTGCGGTTTTGAGAAAATCGAAAGACCGTTCAACAATTATTTCGACTTGGCGGTGTCCAACATTCCGTTCGGTGACATTGCCGTGTTCGACGCGGAGTTTCAGCGGAGCGACTCTTTCGGCAGACGCTCCGCCCAGAAAACCATCCACAACTATTTCTTTCTCAAAGGACTGGATGCCGTGCGTGACGGCGGTATCGTGGCGTTCATCACCTCGCAAGGGGTATTGAATAGCACCAAGACCTCCGTGCGTAACGAGCTGTTCAGTCAGGCCAATCTGGTATCCGCGATACGCCTGCCCAACAACCTGTTCACGGACAACGCGGGCACGGAGGTGGGCAGTGACCTGATTGTCCTGCAAAAGAACCTCAGCAAGAAGGAAATGTCGCAGGACGAGCGGCTGATGACCGTGATACAGACGGACACGAAAACCGCCCTGACCGACAACGCCTATTTCATCCACCACCCGGAACGCATCGTGCATACGATGGCGAAACTTGACACAGACCCCTACGGGAAGCCCGCTATGGTTTATCTGCACGAGGGCAAGGCAGCAGGCATCGCCGGGGATTTGCGCCGTATGCTCGACGAGGATTTCCATTACAGGCTTGCCATGCGCTTGTATTCGGGTTCAATCCGGCAGGCAGGAACGGAAGAAAAAGTTGCCGTTCAAAATAAAGTAGAGCGTCCTGCCATAAAATTGGAAACAGTATCCTCGGCGCAGACGGTGGAAACTCCGACAGAAAAGCCGCAACCCGCAGATGAAAAGCCGGAGATAGAACCGCGCCCGCAATATTCCGCAGGCGTGCAGCTCACCCTGCTTGACCTCTGGGGGATGACGGAAGAGGTCAGCCAACCGAAAACCTCCAAAAAGAAAAAGACGGTGAAAAAGGCAGTTACGGCAAAGTCCACTCCGCCCAAACCGAAAGTCACGGTTACACCGACAGCTCCAACTGCAAAACCCGCAATGGAGAATAAGGAGGTGAAAGCGGAGAACACCGCCAAGCCTGCCGACCCGGACGACATCTATGCCACACTGGACTGGGATACCAATCCTCCCATCAACGGTTTCTATGAAATGATGATGGGTTTGACGCCGGAGCGTAGGAAAGAACTTCGGGAACTGGCAAGGCAGCATAACGAGAAACAAGTGGCGGAAAAGACGGAAGTGAAAGCCGTGCCGGAAACTTCCCGTGAGCAGCCACGACAGGAGGAAACACAGCCGGAGGCAGTCGCCGCACCTGCCGTTACAGATACCCCATCGGAAGCGGTGGGGACTTTCCTTTTCCCCGACATCGAAGCGGAAAAGCCGAAGGAGGAAGTCGTGGACCTTTCTCCGCGTGCCTACCACCGCACGCCGGAGATGCACCTGCGCGAAGGGTCGCTGGTGGCTGACCGGGGGCGTCATAACATCGGCTACCTGAAAGACATCACGCCATACGGGGCGACATTCCAGCCGCTCGACCTGAAAGGATACCAGAAGGAAAAGGCGTTGTTGTATGTGTCGCTGCGTGACGCCTACGAGCGTCTGTACCGTTATGAATCGCTCCGGCGCGAGGCAAATGTTCCGTGGCGAGAGCATCTGAATACCTGTTACGATGAGTTTGTCATGCGCTACGGCAACCTCAACGCCAAGCAGAACGTGAAGTTAGTGATGATGGATGCGGGCGGGCGCGACATCCTTTCGCTGGAACGGATGGAAAACGGAAAGTTCGTCAAGGCGGACATCTTCGAGCATCCTGTTTCCTTCGCGGTGGAGAGCCATGCCAACGTAGGCTCTCCCGAAGAAGCCCTGTCTGCGTCGCTCAACAAATATGGTACGGTCAATCTCGACTATATGCGGGAGATAACCGACAGCACGGCGGAGGATTTGCTCACTGCCCTGCAAGGGCGCATCTACTACAATCCGCTCGTGACCGGTTACGAAATCAAAGACCGTTTCATCGCCGGAAATGTCATAGAGAAAGCGGAACGCATAGAGGCATGGATGGGTGACAATCCCGAAAATGAGCGTATGCCGGAGGTGAAGCAGGCGTTGGAGGCTCTGAAAGATGCCGAGCCGCAGCGCATCGCCTTCGAGGATCTGGACTTCAATTTCGGGGAACGCTGGATTCCGACGGGTGTCTATGCCGCCTACATGAGCCGGCTGTTCGACACGGAGGTGAAAATCGCCTATTCCGCAAGCATGGACGAGTTTTCGGTGGTGTGCGGCTACCGCACCATGAAAATCACGGACGAGTTTCTGGTGAAGGGGTATTACCGGAACTATGACGGTATGCACCTCCTCAAACACGCCCTGCACAACACCTGCCCTGACATGATGAAGTCCATCGGCAAGGACGAGCATGGCAACGACATCAAGATGCGCGACAGCGAGGGAATACAACTCGCCAACGCCAAGATTGACGAGATACGAAACGGCTTCTCCGAATGGCTCGAAGAGCAGTCGCCGCAGTTCAAGGAGCGGCTTGTGACGATGTATAACCGCAAGTTCAACTGTTTCGTGCGCCCGCGCTACGACGGCTCCCATCAGACCTTTCCCGACCTCAACCTGAAAGGGCTGGCAAGCCGGGGTATCAAGAGCGTCTATCCCTCACAGATGGATTGCGTCTGGATGTTGAAACAGAACGGCGGCGGAATTTGCGACCACGAGGTGGGAACCGGTAAGACGCTGATAATGTGCATCGCCGCGCATGAGATGAAGCGTCTGAATTTGGCACACAAGCCGATGATTATCGGGCTGAAAGCCAACGTTGCGGAGATTGCAGCCACCTATCAGGCGGCATATCCCAACGCACGTATTCTGTACGCTTCGGAGAAGGACTTTTCGACCGCCAACCGTGTGCGCTTCTTCAATAATATAAAGAACAACGACTACGATTGCGTCATCATGTCGCACGACCAGTTCGGCAAGATACCGCAGTCGCCGGAATTGCAGCAGCGCATCCTGCAAGCAGAGCTTGACACGGTGGAGGAAAACCTCGAAGTGCTACGGCAGCAGGGAAAGAACGTGTCGCGGGCGATGCTGAAAGGATTGGAGAAGCGCAAGCACAACCTTGAAGCGAAGCTGGAGAAGGTGGAACACGCCATAAAGTCACGCACGGACGACGTGGTGGATTTCAAGCAGATGGGCATCGACCACATCTTCATAGATGAGAGCCACCAGTTCAAGAATCTGACTTTCAACACGCGCCACGACCGTGTGGCGGGATTGGGAAACAGCGAGGGAAGCCAGAAGGCACTTAACATGCTCTTTGCCATACGCACCATACAGGAGCGCACAGGAAAAGACTTGGGTGCGACCTTCCTCTCCGGCACGACTATCAGCAACTCACTGACTGAATTGTACCTGCTGTTCAAGTACCTGCGCCCGAAGGAGCTGGAACGGCAGGACATAAGGTGTTTCGACGCTTGGGCGGCGATATTTGCCAAGAAGACGACGGATTTTGAATTTAACGTGACGAACAATGTGGTCCAGAAGGAGCGTTTCCGCTACTTCATCAAAGTGCCGGAGCTTGCCGCCTTCTATAATGAAATCACGGACTACCGCACGGCGGAGGATGTGGGCGTTGACCGTCCTGCCAAGAACGAGATACTGCACCATATACCGCCCACGCCGGAACAGGAGGACTTCATACAGAAACTGATGCAGTTCGCCAAGACGGGCGATGCCACCTTGTTGGGCAGGCTGCCGCTTTCGGAAACGGAAGAAAAGGCGAAGATGCTCATCGCCACGGACTATGCCCGGAAAATGGCACTCGACATGCGCATGATAGACCCGAATTACGAAGATCATCCCGACAACAAAGCGAGTCACTGTGCCAAGATGATCGCGGAGTATTATCAAAAATACGACGCCCAGAAAGGCACGCAGTTCGTTTTCTCTGATTTGGGGACATACCAGCCGGGCGACGGGTGGAACGTCTATTCGGAAATCAAGCGCAAACTGACGGAGGACTACGGTATACCGCCAAGCGAGGTGCGCTTCATTCAGGAGTGCAAGACCGACAAGGCGCGGAAGGCGGTGATAGACGCCATGAACGCCGGGACGGTGCGTGTGCTGTTCGGCTCTACCTCTATGCTCGGAACGGGTGTGAACGCCCAGAAACGGTGTGTGGCTATCCATCATCTCGATACGCCGTGGCGACCGTCCGACTTGCAACAGCGTGACGGACGCGGAGTTAGGGCAGGTAATGAGATTGCCAAACATTTCGCCGGGAACAACGTGGATGTAATCATCTACGCGGTGGAGAAGTCACTGGACAGCTACAAGTTCAACCTCCTGCACTGCAAGCAGACTTTCATAAGCCAGCTCAAAAGCGGTGCGATGGGTGCGCGTACCATCGACGAGGGGGCAATGGACGAAAAATC
This sequence comes from Bacteroides sp. RTP31139st1_H2_RTP31139_211217, assembly GCF_040227615.1. Taxonomy (NCBI): domain Bacteria; kingdom Pseudomonadati; phylum Bacteroidota; class Bacteroidia; order Bacteroidales; family Bacteroidaceae; genus Bacteroides; species Bacteroides sp. RTP31139st1_H2_RTP31139_211217. Next base: position 14,167 of record NZ_JBCNZM010000119.1, read on the forward strand.
GGGCATGAATTTCTCGGAATACATGGCGTTGCTCTCCGGCAATACCGACCTGTTGGACAAGGCGAAACTGGAAAAGCGGATCGCATCGCTCGAAGGGGAACGCAAGTCGTTCAACAAGGGCAAGCGTGATTCGGAGTTCAAGCTGGAGTCAAAGACCGGCGAGTTGCGCAACAACACGGCTTTCATAGATGCCATGACGGAGGACTGGAACCGCTTCCTGTCGGTGGTGCAGACCGACAAGGAGGGCAACCGCCTTAATATAATAAAGGTGGACGGAGTGGATTCCGCCGATGAGAAGGTCATCGGAAAGCGTTTGCAGGAGATAGCCAAGAATGCCACGACCGGAGGGTTGTACACGCAGGTCGGTGAACTTTACGGTTTTCCGATAAAGGTGGTGAGCGAAAGGATACTCAAAGAGGGATTGGAGTTCACCGACAACCGCTTCGTGGTCGAGGGGAACTACAAGTACACCTACAACAACGGGCATCTGGCGATGGCTGACCCGTTGGCCGCCGCCCGCAACTTCCTCAACGCGATGGAGAGGATACCCTCCATCATCGACCAGTACAAGGCGAAGAACGAGGTGCTGGAGATGGAGATACCGCAGTTACAGGAGATAGCGGGTAAGGTGTGGAAGAAGGAGGACGAGCTGAAGCAGTTGAAGTCCGAACTTGCCGCCCTTGACCGAAAAATTCAGCTGGAGCTTGCGCCACCCACGCCCGAAGTCGCAGAAAAGGAGAATGAAGGGCAACAGCTCAAGCCGGAAGCGGAAGATGTGAGGAACAGGCA
>NZ_JBCNZM010000120.1:0-5083 GCF_040227615.1 Bacteroides sp. RTP31139st1_H2_RTP31139_211217
CTATTACCTTTATCCTGGTGATTGCCGCATTGGTGCAGATGGTAGAGATTATCCTGAAGAAAGTTTCTCCTTCTCTGTATCAGGCCTTGGGCGTGTTCCTGCCGTTGATTACTACCAACTGCTGTATTCTCGGTGTGGCTATCCTTGTTATCCAAAAAGATTATGATTTGCTGACGGGAGTGGTTTATGCATTCTCCACGGCACTTGGTTTCGGCTTGGCACTGACACTGTTTGCAGGCCTGCGCGAGCAAATGAGCCTGGTTAGTGTACCGAAAGGTATGCAGGGTACTCCGATAGCTTTGATTACTGCCGGACTGCTGGCAATGGCATTCATGGGCTTTTCGGGGGTTGTGAAGATTTAAAGAAGAAAAAATGGAAATAAAGTGGAAGGGGGATAAACTAAAATTTATCCCCCTTTTTCTGTTTTTATTAATTTATTTCCTTACATTTGTGGCGTATTGATAACCTAAAAGCTAAATTATCTATATTTAATATGAAAGGGAAAATCTTAGTTACGGGTGGAACCGGTTATATTGGTTCTCACACGGTGGTGGAACTTCAAAACGCAGGTTATGAAGTTGTTATTATTGATAATTTGTCAAACTCCAGCGCAGATGTTGTAGATAACATAGAGAAGGTATCGGGCATCCGCCCTGCATTCGAGGAATTGGATTGCTTGGATTATGCCGGTCTTGACGCTGTGTTTACCAAATATAAAGGCATTAAAGCCATCATTCACTTTGCGGCCAGCAAGGCTGTGGGTGAATCTGTCCAGAAACCGTTGCTTTACTATCGTAATAACCTGGTTTCACTGATAAACCTGCTGGAATTGATGCCGAAGCATGGAGTGGAAGGTATCGTATTCTCTTCTTCCTGCACAGTTTACGGCCAGCCGGACGAACTTCCGGTAACGGAAAAGGCACCTATTAAGAAAGCTGAGTCTCCGTATGGAAACACGAAGCAAATCAATGAAGAGATTGTACGTGATACGGTTGCTTCCGGTGCTCCGATAAACGCCATCTTGTTGCGTTACTTCAACCCGATAGGTGCACACCCCACAGCATTGCTGGGAGAGTTGCCTAACGGTGTACCGCAGAACTTGATTCCTTATCTTACCCAGACCGCTATCGGCATCCGTGAGAAACTGAGCGTGTTTGGTGACGATTATGATACTCCCGACGGTTCTTGTATCCGCGACTTCATCAATGTAGTCGATTTGGCCAAAGCACACGTAGTGGCTATCCGCCGTATCTTGGAGAACAAGCAGAAGGAAAAAGTGGAAGTATTCAATATCGGTACAGGTCGTGGACTTTCCGTATTGGAACTGATTAATGCTTTCGAAAAGGCTACCGGTGTAAAACTGAACTATCAGATAGTAGGGCGGCGTGCCGGTGATATTGAGAAGGTATGGGCAAACCCGGAATTGGCAAACAATGAACTGGGTTGGAAGGCAGAAACAAGTATTGAAGATACTTTACTTTCTGCATGGAAATGGCAGTTGAAGCTTCGTGAAAGAGGTATTCAATGACAAACTTTGAATTTGTGTTTTTTAACAAATAGGCAATAAACAAATGCCTCCCCGCATTTGTTTATAATGTGCAAATCAGCCTGAAGCTGTTTATGTATATGTGAATATCCGTAACTAGTACGTATGCCTCCCCGGCATAGACAGGTAAGATTGCATAGTAGTTTTGTCGTGTTTTATTTTGTGTTTGTGTTGTGAATAAGCCTTGTCGAGAGACAAGGCTTATTTTTTGTATATTATATACAGAACCTCTGTTGTCAATTCAGTGTTTTTTTCATAAGATGGGTGGGCAATTCCTTTTTCTTGCTAATTGTTAACTGACGTTATCATGTCTGTAACAATTTGTTCCAATTGTAGTATTAATCGTTCAAAATAGTTTTTTTTGTTCAAAAAATGCTATACACGGTAACAACTACATGCAAATTGTTTATACATTTGCGTTGTTGTTTATGTAACTATTGGGATGAACAAACCATAGCTGACAAACGTTAATAGGTACGAGTACATAGCTGATGAAAGACGCGACTTGGCTGACTTGTTAATGAGGATACACGCGACTTACAACTTAGTATTGGGAAAAATAATTAAGGAAATATAGAATAAAAAGATTGCTTATGTCACAGATTGTCGGACATATCTCACAGGTAATCGGGCCTGTAGTAGACGTCTATTTCGAAGGAACGGAGGCAGAAATGATGTTGCCGAGTATTCACGACGCACTGGAAATAAAAAGGTCGAACGGCAAAAGACTGATTGTAGAGGTACAGCAGCACATTGGTGAAAACACGGTGCGTACTGTTGCTATGGACAGTACGGACGGCCTGCAGAGAGGAATGACAGTGCATCCGCTGGGAGGCCCCATCACCATGCCGATAGGTACACAAATCAAAGGCCGCCTGATGAACGTAGTGGGCGACTCTATCGACGGCATGAAGGAGTTGGACCGTACAGGTGCTTATCCCATCCATCGCGACCCCCCTAAGTTTGAAGATTTGACTACCGTACAAGAGGTGCTTTATACAGGCATCAAGGTTATCGACTTGCTGGAACCATATAGCAAGGGCGGTAAAATCGGTCTGTTTGGTGGCGCCGGTGTAGGCAAGACGGTGCTTATCCAAGAGCTCATTAACAATATTGCGAAGAAGCAGCACGGCTTCTCTGTGTTTGCCGGTGTAGGAGAACGTACACGTGAAGGCAACGACCTGCTGAGAGAAATGATTGAATCCGGTGTTATCCGTTACGGAGAAGAATTCAAGAAAGGTATGGAGGAAGGCCATTGGGATTTGTCCAAAGTAGATTATGACGAAGTGGCCAAATCACAAGTGTCTTTGATATTCGGTCAGATGAACGAACCTCCCGGTGCGCGTCAGTCCGTGGCATTGTCTGGGTTGACGGTGGCCGAGTCCTTCCGTGACATGGGAGCGGAGACGGACGGTCCGCGTGACATTCTGTTCTTCATTGATAATATCTTCCGTTTCACCCAAGCCGGTTCCGAGGTTTCGGCCTTGCTGGGCCGTATGCCTTCTGCCGTAGGCTATCAGCCGACACTGGCAACGGAAATGGGTGCCATGCAGGAGCGTATTACCTCTACAAGAAACGGCTCCATCACTTCCGTGCAGGCTGTATATGTGCCTGCCGATGACTTGACGGACCCGGCACCTGCCACAACGTTTACCCACCTCGATGCCACCACGGTGTTGAGTCGTAAGATTACTGAACTTGGTATTTATCCTGCTGTGGACCCGTTGGAATCTACTTCACGCATTCTCGACCCACACATCGTGGGGGTAGAACACTACGAAGTGGCACAACGTGTAAAACAAATATTGCAGCGCAACAAGGAATTGCAAGACATTATCTCCATCCTTGGTATGGAGGAACTCTCTGATGCCGACCGTACGTTGGTGAACCGTGCACGTCGTGTGCAGCGTTTCCTTTCACAGCCGTTTGCCGTTGCCGAGCAGTTTACGGGTGTCCCAGGTACAATGGTTTCCATTGAGGACACTATCAAAGGCTTCAAGATGATTCTTGACGGGGAGGTGGACTACCTGCCCGAACCTGCTTTCTTGAATGTGGGAACCATTGAAGAAGCCATTGAGAAGGGTAAGAAACTACTGGAGCAGGCAGGGGGAAAAACGATTAAAAATTAAAAGTCTGGGAGCTTTGATGATGAAAAAGTTGCATTTGAATATTGTTTCACCGGAGAAGGAACTCTTCAACGGGGAAGTGGAAAGTGTTACATTGCCGGGCACTATGGGCTCTTTTTCTATCCTGCCGCAGCATGCACCGATTGTATCATCGTTGGGAACGGGGAAATTGATTTACGCAACGGACGGTGAGGAACATGAGTTGGATATTCAAAGCGGATTCGTGGAGATGAGTAACGGAAGGGTTGCCGTCTGTATAGAACAGCAATAGGCTATTAAAAAATTAAAAATTAAAAAATAGAGGTTGTTGGCGTGACTATTACTAAGAGAAACTACTTATTGCATACAGCGCTCTTGACGGTATTGATAGGAATTGTAGGCGGTTGGGCGTATTTTTCGATAAATCCGCATCACTATTTCGGCGGTTATCCGCTGATTCCGCTTTTCTTCTTTGTTTTCGGAGTATTCATGATTAATATGACCGAAAGCTGCCGTCACCGGATGCCAGGACGAATGTTGCAGATTTATCTGCTGATGCGTGTGATGAGAATGCTGGTCTCCATGATTGTGATGCTGGTTTATTGCGTTGCAGTACGTGAGGAAGCCAGGGCGTTTTTGTTGACGTTTATAGCCAACTATCTGATATATTTGATTTATGATTCCTGGTTCTTCTTCACTTTTGAGGCGAATCGGAAACTGAAAAAGAAAAGTAACAATGAAAAGATTGCGTAACATACTGACTGTAATTCTGCTGGCACTGGGCATGTTGCTACCCGCCACGGTGCGGGCCGAGAATACGGTGGACGTGAAGGAGATTGTCTTCGGGCATATCGGCGATTCTTACGAATGGCACATCACGACGTGGGGCGAAACTCACGTTACGATTCCTTTGCCGGTAATAGTGCATAGCTCTACCACCGGATGGCATGCCTTTCTATCCTCACGTCTGGAGGAGAACGGTGGAAGTTATGAAGGCTTTTCCATCGCTCCCGCAGGAAGCAAGTACGAAGGCAAGCTGGTGGAGTATGATGCCACCGGAAACGAAATACGCCCGTTGGACATCTCCATCACGAAGGTGACACTGGCTTTGCTCATCAACAGCGCATTGCTGCTTCTCATCATTTTGAGTGTGGCGCACTGGTATCGCAAGCACCCGCAGGGAAGTGCCGCTCCCGGTGGTTTCATCGGGTTTATGGAGATGTTTATCATGATGGTGAACGATGATATTATAAAGAGCTGTGTCGGTCCGAAGTACCGTAAATTCGCACCTTACTTGCTGACGGCCTTCTTCTTTATTTTCATCAACAACATTATGGGGCTGATTCCTTTCTTTCCCGGAGGGGCCAACGTGACGGGAAATATAGCCATTACGATGGTATTGGCCATCTGTACTTTCTTGGCCGTGAATATC
>NZ_JBCNZM010000120.1:5093-13049 GCF_040227615.1 Bacteroides sp. RTP31139st1_H2_RTP31139_211217
GTACCGGTCCCCATGATGCCGTTTATCGAGTTCTTCGGTATTTTCACCAAACCGTTTGCTTTGATGATACGTCTTTTTGCCAATATGCTGGCAGGGCACATGGCAATGCTGGTGCTTACCTGCCTGATATTCATCTCGGCCAGTATGGGACCTGCTTTGAACGGAACGCTGACCGTGGCATCGGTGTTGTTCAATATCTTTATGAATGCACTTGAGTTGTTGGTTGCCTTTATCCAGGCATATGTGTTCACCATGCTGTCAGCCGTGTTCATCGGTCTGGCGCAGGAAGAGCATAAGGAGAAGGCGGTGAAGTGATACGATTATTGGGAATATAAATATTAATAAAAATAACCATTTAAAAACTGAAAGTTATGTTACTATCTGTATTATTGCAAGCTGCTGCGGCAGGTGTGGGAGTTAGTAAACTGGGTGCAGCCATTGGTGCTGGTTTGGCTGTTATTGGTGCTGGTGTAGGTATTGGTAAAATCGGCGGTTCTGCTATGGAGGCCATTGCCCGCCAGCCGGAAGCATCCGGAGATATCCGTATGAACATGATTATTGCCGCTGCCTTGATTGAAGGTGTTGCTTTGTTGGCAGTAGTTGTGTGTTTATTGGTATTCTTTTTATAATGTACAATCTACCATTTGCCATTTACAATTTGTCCGTGCAGCATCACCGCGCAGCCAAATTGTAAATCGTAAATTGTCAAATAGTAAATAAAATTATGTCATTGTTATTACCCGATAGTGGTCTGCTGTTCTGGATGCTCCTTTCATTCGGTGTGGTGTTTGTGGTGCTTGCCAAGTACGGTTTTCCCGTTATCACCAAGATGGTGGAAGGTCGCAAGACCTACATCGACCAGTCTTTGGAAGTGGCACGCGAAGCAAATGCCCAGCTCTCCAAACTGAAAGAGGAGAGTGAAGCGTTGATTGCTGCTGCCAACAAAGAACAAGGACGTATTCTGCGGGAGGCGATGCATGAGCGTGACAAGATTATCGTCGAAGCACGCAAGCAGGCGGAAGCCGCCGCGCAGAAGGAGCTGGACGAAGTTAAAAAGCAGATACAGCAAGAGAAGGAAGAGGCCATCCGCGATATTCGCCGCCAGGTGGCAGTCTTGTCCGTAGATATAGCCGAGAAAATTATCCGCAAGAATCTGGACGAGAAACATGAGCAGATGGAGATGATAGACCGGATGCTGGATGAAGTGCTGGCCGCAAGTAAAAACAATTAATTCTCAAAGAAATGGATATAGGAATCGTTTCGATGCGTTATGCGAAAGCATTGATGGAATATGCCAAGAGCATGGGGGCAGAAGATACTCTGTACAAGGAGTTTTGTATGCTCGACCGTAGCTTCAGGAAACATCCGGATTTGCGCATGGCATTGGAAAACCCCATCCTGACGATACGTGAGAAGTTAACACTTATCTGTACCGCTGCTGTGGGGGATGCTCCTGCGGGCCGTGAGTTTGCGCGTTTCATGACCCTGGTGTTGAAGAACCGGCGGGAAAACTTTCTCCAGTACATCTGCCTGAGTTTTCTGGATTTGTACCGGAAAGACAAGCATATCGGTGTAGGAAAGCTGATAACAGCCGTTCCCGTCAGCCAGGAAGTGCGGGAGCGCATCCATGACAGTGCTTCCTCCCTGCTGCATGCCAGCATGGAGCTGCAGACTGAAGTGGATCCCTCCATTGAAGGTGGTTTTATCTTCGACATCAACGACTTCCGTCTGGATGCCAGTATTGCTACGCAGCTTAAGAAAGTGAAACAGCAGTTCATTGATAAGAATAGAAGAATCGTGTGATTTACGATTTGACAATTTACAATTTACTTATTTAATAGTCTTGTGATGCGTAAGTTGTAGAGGTCAAACAGTATATGATTCGGGTTCTTTCAAATAGTAAATAGTAAATTGTAAAATAGTAAATACTAAGATGTTGTCTGAAAATATAAAAGTAAGCGAAGTCTCCGATATTCTCCGCAAGCAACTGGAAGGGATTGACACCCGCGTACAGTTGGACGAGATTGGCACGGTACTGCAAGTCAGTGACGGTGTAGCCCGTATCTATGGGTTGCGCAATGCCGAAGCCAACGAGTTGTTGGAGTTCGACAACGGCATCAAGGCCATTGTGATGAACCTCGAAGAGGATAATGTGGGTGCTGTGTTGCTTGGCCCTACGGATAAAATCAAGGAAGGCTTCATTGTAAAGCGTACCAAGCGTATTGCTTCCATCATGGTGGGAGAGGGTATGCTGGGCCGTGTAATAGACCCTCTGGGTGCGCCGCTCGATGGCAAAGGACTGATAGGCGGAGAACTTTATGAAATGCCGCTGGAACGCAAGGCGCCGGGAGTTATCTTCCGTCAGCCGGTGAATCAGCCGCTACAGACCGGTCTGAAGGCTGTGGATGCCATGATACCTATCGGCCGTGGACAGCGTGAGCTGATTATCGGTGACCGCCAGACCGGTAAGACGGCCATTGCCATCGATACCATCATCAACCAGCGTGCCAATTTTGATGCTGGTGATCCGGTATATTGCATTTATGTAGCCATTGGCCAGAAAGGTTCTACCGTTGCCTCTATCGTGAATACCCTGCACCAGTACGGTGCGATGGACTATACCATTGTGGTGGCTGCTACGGCGGGAGACCCGGCTGCATTGCAGTATTACGCTCCCTTTGCAGGGGCTGCCATCGGAGAGTATTTCCGTGATACCGGCCGTCATGCGCTGGTGGTCTATGACGACTTGTCCAAGCAGGCGGTGGCCTATCGTGAAGTGTCTCTGATTCTGCGCCGTCCGTCAGGACGTGAGGCCTATCCGGGTGATATCTTCTATCTGCACTCCCGTTTGTTGGAACGTGCGGCGAAGATTATCAGCCAGGAGGAAGTGGCACGCGAGATGAACGACCTGCCGGACAGTCTGAAAGGCAAGGTGAAAGGTGGCGGTTCGCTGACTGCATTGCCCATTATCGAAACTCAGGCAGGAGACGTGTCTGCCTATATCCCAACGAATGTGATTTCAATCACTGACGGGCAGATATTCCTTGATACGAACCTCTTCAACCAGGGTAACCGTCCGGCCATTGACGTGGGTATCTCTGTGAGCCGTGTGGGTGGTAATGCCCAAGTCAAGGCTATGAAGAAGGTGGCAGGTACATTAAAGATTGACCAGGCACAGTACCGGGAGCTGGAAGCGTTTACCAAGTTCAGTGGCGATATGGACCCCGTGACGGCATTGACCATCGACAAGGGACAGAAGAATACACGCCTGCTGGTACAGCCCCAATACAGCCCGATGCCGGTAGAAAAGCAGATTGCCATTCTTTATTGCGGCACGCACGGCTTGTTGAGGAATGTTCCTTTGGACAAGGTCAGCGAGTTTGAACGCAACTTCCTTGAGTCTCTTGAGATGAACTATCGCATGGAGGTACTCGACGTTTTAAAGACGGGTGCCATCAATGACGATGTCTGCAAGAAGATTGAGGAGACGGCAGAGGCGGTTGCAAGGCAATTCATGTGATTTACGATTGGACGATTTACGATTTACGATTGGAGTTACTCTATATGGTAAGTTGTAAATCGGACGCAGGCAGAAGTTACCTCAATCGTAAATCGTAAATAATTAAATCGTAAATAGATATATGTCTTCACTGAAAGAGGTAAAAAATAGAATAAGCTCCGTCAAGAGTACACGCCAGATAACATCGGCTATGAAGATGGTGGCATCTGCCAAACTGCATAAGGCGCAGGGGCGGATTGAGAATATGCTGCCTTATCAACGGAAGCTGAATGAGATTCTGACGAACTTTCTGCGTACGGATGCTTCCTTCGAGTCGCCCTATACCGAGAAAAGACCCGTGACGAGGGTAGCGGTCGTGGCGTTTTCGTCCAATAGTTCCTTGTGCGGTGCATTCAACTCGAATGTGGCGAAGATGCTGGAACGGGCTTTGGAAGATTACCAGTCGCTGGGCAAGGAGAATATTCTGATATATCCCGTTGGGAGAAAGGTGGAGGAAGCCGTCAAGAAAATGGGATATGTGCCGCAAGGCAGCTACCAGGTGATGGCAGACAAGCCTTCGTACGTTGAAGCGTATGAGCTGGCAGAGAAGTTGATGCATGAGTTTGTGGAAAAGCAGATTGACCATGTGGAGCTGATTTACCATCACTTCAAATCGATGGGTTCGCAGGTGCTGCTCCGCGAGAATTATCTGCCCATTGACCTGACGCAAGTAGCGCAGGAGGCGGCAGAAGATGTACCGGAGGATGCCCGCAGTTTTAATAATGATTACATTGTGGAACCTTCCGTCGGCGAACTGATAGCGGAACTTCTGCCAAAAGTGTTGAGTCAGAAGATATTTACCGTGCTTCTCGATTCCAATACTTCGGAACATGCTGCCCGTATGCTTGCCATGCAGACGGCGACAGATAATGCCAACGAGTTGATTCAAGATTTGACGAAACAGTATAACAAGAGCCGTCAGCAGGCCATTACGAATGAGCTGCTCGATATTATCGGCGGTAGCTTGAAATAGCCCGGATCGCCCCGTAAAGGGCTTGTTCAGGCTGGGTACAAATAAATGGAATAATAGGACAAGGATAACGAAATAAGCGTTATCTTTGTCCTATTATCATATATGGCTACTGATGAAATCCGTATCATTCTGAGAGAGAGCGGATTGGTTGAATAATAAACATATCAATGGAGAATAATCCCGAAATAGCGCTTGCATGGCAATTCATTGAAAACACAGGCACTCATCTTTTTTTGACCGGCAAGGCAGGTACCGGTAAGACAACTTTCCTGCGAAAACTGAGGGCGGAGAGTCCGAAACGGATGATTGTACTTGCACCGACGGGAATTGCCGCTATCAATGCAGGCGGTGTCACCATCCACTCCTTTTTCCAAGTACCTTTTGCTCCTTATGTGCCCGAAAGCTCATTCAGCGCAGATGGCAAGGCAACCTACCGTTTTCGTTACGGGAAAGAGAAAATCAACATTATACGCAGCATAGATTTATTGGTCATCGATGAAATCAGTATGGTCCGTGCCGACTTGCTCGATTCGGTGGATGCCGTCTTGAGGCGGTTCCGCGACCGGAACAAACCCTTTGGCGGCGTGCAACTGCTGATGATTGGCGACTTACAGCAGCTGTCTCCCGTAGTGAAAGACGATGAGTGGCAGATGCTGCGCAAATACTATGACACGCCTTATTTCTTCTCCAGCCAGGCCTTGAAGCAGACGGAATATTGCACCATAGAACTAAAGAAAGTCTATCGGCAGAACGATGGGACTTTTCTTGAATTACTGAACCGCATTCGCGAAAACCGTTGTGACGGGCAAGTGCTGGAAGCCTTGAACCGCCGGTATATTCCCAATTTCGTACCAGATAAAGAAGAAGGATACATCCGCCTGGTGACCCACAATTATCAGGCCCAACGGATTAATGACCATGAGCTGGAACAACTTCCGGGACGCTCGTATGCCTTTCGTGCCAAGATTGACGGAAAGTTTCCCGAATATTCCTATCCCACGGATGAAGTACTGGAACTGAAACGCGGTGCCCAGGTAATGTTTGTGAAGAACGACACCTCCGGTGAGCACCGTTACTACAATGGCATGATTGGAGAGGTGACAGCCGTGTCGGCAGATGGAATTGAAGTGCGCAGTAAGGGAAGCGACGCTACCTTCTTACTTCAGGAGGAAGAGTGGACGAATGCCAAATACGTGCTTGATGAGGAAACCAAGGAGATTACAGAAGATATTGAAGGAACATTCCGGCAATATCCGCTGAAGCTGGCGTGGGCGATTACCATTCACAAAAGCCAGGGACTGACGTTTGAACGTGCCGTGATTGATGCCGGTGCCTCCTTTGCGCATGGGCAGACCTATGTGGCTCTGAGCCGCTGCAAGACATTGGAGGGAGTGGTGCTCAGTGCCCCGCTTTCTGCAAAGGCCGTTATCAGTGACCATGCAGTAGATACCTTCACGATGGAGGCACGGAGAAACGAGCCGGACGAGAAACGCTTCCGTTCCTTGCAGCAGACCTATTTCCTGGAACTGCTGTCGGGCTTGTTCGATTTCCAGCCCATGGAGCAGGCTTTGCGGCGGTATGTGCGGCTGATAGACGAACACTTGTACAAGCTCTTTCCCAAGCAACTCGCAGCCTGCAAGGAGGAAATGGAACGTTTTCACGACAAAGTGACGAAAGTAGCCCAGAAGTTCAGTATCCAGTATACCCGCCTGATTGATACTGCGCAGGACTATGCAGCCGACCCGACTTTGCAGGGGCGCATACACTCTGCCGCCACTTATTTTCAAGAGCAGTTGCAACCGCTGGATGCGGTGATGGCGAGTACGGTAACTTCTGATAATAAAGAGTTGAAGAAGAAGCTCCGGGATGCCATGGAGGAACTGGAGGAAGTGTTTGACATGAAGACTGATTTGCTGGATTATGTGCTGGAGAATGGTTTCCATATGGCAGGATACTTGAAGCAGAAAGCACTGCTTTCCATTGATGATTCGGCTTCGCAGAAGGGTAAAGGCAAAGGGAGAAGTGCTTCTGCCAAAGAAGGGCAGGGAAGCAGTAAGCAGGCTGATAAAGAGAAACGTCCGCGTGAGCGGAAACGCGATGCTGCGGCTGTTGAAGTACCCACGGATGTGCTGCATCCGGAACTTTACAACCGCTTGGTAGCATGGCGCAATGCAGAAGCTTCCGCATTAGGGCTGCCCGTATACACCGTCATTCAGCAGAAGGCAATTCTAGGCATCAGCAATCTGCTTCCTTCGGATAAGGCCATGCTTGTACGCATTCCGTATTTCGGAAAAAAAGGGGTGGAGAAATATGGAGATGTGATTCTGGAGATGGTACGTGTGTATCGCAAAGAGAAAGGACTGGCAGAGCCGGAGTTGCTGTAGTCGAATCTCCTGCCATCCGCACCTGCATTATTTACCATCCGAACATCAGCTTTATTCCTTCCTCCAGCGTATACGGTTGATACCCCAGTTCCCGGTGTGCCTTTTCTATACTCAGCCCGCTGAAACGGGGACGTGGTGTCTTTTCGTTCATTTCCTTCGTGGTGACGGGACGGATGAGCGAGCGATTCAGCCCCAATACGTCCGCTACCCGATAAGCGATGTCTGCAATGGTCAGGCACTCGCTGCCACAGAGATGATAGATACCGTTTTGCGGATGACTTATCAGCTTCTCCACTCCTTGCGACACGTCTCCCACGAAGGTGGGCGTACGCCATTGGTCGGATACGACGAACACTTCCTCATTGTTCCTTAATCTGTTTGCCACCAGTTGGAGCACATTTCCATGCTGTCCGGGCAGGGCGGCACCGTACACCACCACTACGCGCACGATGGCATAATCCCTGCAAACGGCAGCGATACGTTTCTCACCTTCCAGTTTGGTGTAGCCGTAATAATTAACGGGAGCGGGAATATCCTCCTCCGTATAGGGTCGGTCCGTATCACCACCGAAAACGAAGTCGGTGGAAAGATGGATAAAACGGCTGCCTCCCGCCTCACAGCATTCTGCCAGATGCTCCACGGCAGTAATGTTGACGGCATCCGCTTCTGCATGGTGCGTTTCGCAATAATCGGGGACGGAGAGGGCGGAGGTATTGATTACAACATCCGGCTGTACTTCCTGGAAAAGCTTTTTCACCGCCTGGCGGTTGCATATATCCGTACGGATAAAGCGATAGTCGCCCGAATGGGGACAGATGTCGTCGTGCAGGGAACAGCCCGTTGTCTGATAAAACACGTTGTGGGACAAATCATCCAGGATGCGTCTGCCGGTAAAACCGTTGGCGCCTATTACCAGTATTTTCTTTCTTGTCATTGATTCTGTTGTTAAGTGATGGGCATCAATAGGGCACGTGTCTGCCCTGCTGTACCTCGATGCGTATGCCAAAGGCTCCGTTGGCTGATTTCAGCTCGAACGCGCC
>NZ_JBCNZM010000120.1:13059-14865 GCF_040227615.1 Bacteroides sp. RTP31139st1_H2_RTP31139_211217
GCGCATGCCGTTCTTCAAAGTGAAACTTCCCATTTGCAGGTTGTCGGTAGAGCCCCAGAAGCCCGTCAGTCCGAAGGGATTCGAACTGAAATACCGGGAGTTGCTGAGTGAGAATATGTTCGAAAGACCTTGTGAATAAGTCACGTTCGGGTTCAACTGGAAGATGCGGCTATAGTCTTTGCTGGCATCCGGTATCTCCAAAGTGAATTTGGGAAGAGTGGGGGTGGACAGATTCATCAGCCCCATATCCAGCAGGAAGCCGTCGTAATTCTTCACGCCCGGCAGAAGCTCCTTTTCAGACGGAGACATGCCTTCGGGAGACGCTTCGCCACGTACTGCAGTACGTACCGTATCGGCAGGCATCTCGCTCTGTGCGCTGACGGATGACATGCCTGCAAGTAAAATGATGATGCAGAAGAAGATTCGTTTCATAGTTCTTTGTTCACAATTTCAGTTGCTGTCTGCCGCATAGGGGCAGACTGAACAAAGATACTCGTTTCCCTCTATTTCCGGAAATATCTTTGTATTATTTCTATTTCTTTATACGAATGGTAGGGGCGAAAATGGGCGAATTTACCCATTTCATTTTGGTGGGGTCGTATCTTCGTTCCATCCCTCCGTTGAGGTCGAGCCAGTCCGTCACTTTCAGTTCCAGTACCATGCCATAACCGCTTTGCGGATACATCGGGTTCATATATCCATGAAAGGAGTTACTTCTCCCGTAGCCCGAATACTGGCCGAAGGCATGCAGGCGCATGTAGGGATTGATGCGGTAGGATACGGAGGCATTGTAGCCTATGTCCCATTGAGTACCTCGGGGGGCATCCCTTTTGGCATACTGGGCACCGGTAATGGATGAAGGTTGGGAGATGGAATAGTGGGCGGCATATACCCCTCCGCTCAATTCCCAATGTCCGTCGGGACTGTAATAAGTGACTCCTGCGCCAGCCTGCATGATGGAGCCCATTGCAGGATAGGTGTTATGGCTGCCGTACATCGTCAGTACGACTTCCGGCGAGAGCAGGAAATCGGCGAAACGCTGGAAGTCCCATTCAAAGATGTTTTTCTGAAAGTGTATCTTCTTCATGTCCGTCCAGGGCAGGGGCTCCACATAGTCGGAGGGAGGGAGATGGAGATTTATCTCTTCCTGCTGTTCGTCTTGCAGACTTTGTTGGGGCTGGCTTTCATCAAGGCCCGTACGCTTGTTCTCTTTTGGAGAAAAGGGAATCTGCTCTTTCTTTACGGGAGGCCGGTTCTTTATTGTGTCTTCCGGAATCTCGCTCTGTGCATAGGCGCAGAGTGAGGAACAGATAAAAGTAATGAATAATAACTTTTTCATAAATAGTAGGGTAGTTTTAGTTTAGTTCACTATTAGTTTATATCCTATTCCCCGCACATTGACGATACGGATGCGCTCGTCTCCGGCCAGTTTATGCCGCAGTTTGGTGATGAACACATGCAGGCTGCGGGAGTTGAAGAAGCTGTCGTCTCCCCAGAGGTCGAGCAATACGTTCTGGGTGTTGACCACCTGGTTGCGGTTCTCGCAAAGGCGTTTCAGTATTTCGGACTCGCGGTGGGAGAGTTCCACTTCCGTATCCGCGTTAGGTGAAGTCGGGGTGCCTGCAAAAGCAAGTCGTTGAGTGACGGAATTGAAACGGTAGTCACCGATTTCAAAAACGGTAGTTTCTTTGGGCTTTTCCTCTGTAAAGGAGAAAGCTTTGCCTACCAGGGCCTTTATGCGGATAATGAGTTCCTGCATTCCGAAAGGCTTTTTCAGGTAATCGTTGGCACCCAGCTCAAACCCTT
>NZ_JBCNZM010000121.1:0-14726 GCF_040227615.1 Bacteroides sp. RTP31139st1_H2_RTP31139_211217
GGATATTTCCTGCATACGTTCCGTTGGAACTCCCCGCGTGCTTTGCGAATACGACTTCCAGCCCCCAGGACTTCAAACGTTTGTAGGCGCCTTTCAGGAAAGATTTGTCAATCTTGCTGGAAGGGGAGAGAACAATGACACGATCACCTTCCTGCAGATACGGAGGGAAAATAAGACTACCCATATATATTATCAATCTATTTTGGGCAAAAATACACAATTCACCACAGATATCACAGATTAACACGGATTTTTAACAGAAGAGAGGGAGGTTATATATGATATATAATCAACAGAGTAACTCAAATTCTGTTCAAATCCGTGTCAATCTGTGATATCTGTGGTGAACATATCAAAATGATATTAAACATATAAAATTTCAACGGGGCAAATGCTGTATTTCTCGACATTTTTTTAGATATTTGCTAAAAATCTAACGTTATGGAACCGATACGGAACTTTGCCCAGTTAACAGCCCACCTGAAAACCTTGAATAAGAGGAAACGTATTGCGGTAGTTTGTGCCAATGACCCTAATACAGAATATGCCATATCCCGTGCCTTGGAGGAAGGGATTGCGGAATTTCTGATGATTGGCGATTCTGCCATATTGGAAAAATATCCCACCTTGAAGAAATATCCTCAATATGTCAGTACCTTGCATATAGAAGATTCCGATGAGGCTGCACGTGAGGCGGTGCGTATCGTACGCGAGGGTGGAGCGGACATCCTGATGAAAGGCATCATCAATACCGACAATTTGCTACGTGCCATTCTGGACAAGGAACATGGTTTGTTGCCTAAAGGAAAGATTCTGACCCATCTGGCCGTGATGCAGATACCTACTTACGATAAACTGCTCTTTTTCTCCGATGCTGCGGTCATTCCCCGCCCGACGCTGCAACAGCGCATTGAAATGATTTGGTATGCCATCCATACTTGCCGCCATTTCGGGATAGAGCAGCCACGCATCGCGCTGATTCATTGCACGGAGAAGGTTAGCGCCAAATTCCCCCATTCATTGGACTATGTGAATATTGTAGAACTGGCGGAAGCCGGAGAGTTCGGCAATGTCATCATCGACGGCCCACTGGATGTGAAGACCTCTTGTGAGAAGACGAGCGGTAACATCAAAGGCATTGTATCACCGATTGACGGGGAGGCGGATGTGTTGATATTCCCAAACATCGAATCGGGCAATGCTTTTTATAAGGCTGTATCTCTGTTTTCTCATGCCGATATGGCCGGGTTGCTGCAAGGACCCTCATGTCCGGTGGTATTACCGTCGCGTAGCGATTCCGGTTTGTCCAAATATTACAGCATTGCCATGGCTTGCCTGACCAGCGGGGTGAAAGAGCCTTGATTGTAATTAGTAATTTGTAGTTCGTAATTTGTAAATCGTAATCAATGAAAATACTGGCAGTAAATCCCGGTTCCACCTCGACAAAAATTGCTGTCTATGAGGATGAAACTCCCCGTCTGGTACTCAACATCCGGCATTCGGTGGAGGAGCTTTCCCAATTTCCCCGCATCATCGACCAGTTCGAATTCCGCAAGCACTTGGTGCTGGAAGCGCTGGAGGCCAATGACATTCCCTTTAAGTTCGATGCCATCGTCGGCCGTGGGGGATTGTTGAAACCCATTCCTGGCGGTGTGTATGCCGTGAACGATGCCATGTTGGACGATATGCTCCACGCCATGCGTACCCACGCCTGCAACTTAGGTTGTCTGATAGCCCACGAACTTGCCGCCATGCTGCCCGGCTGCCCCTCTTTCATAGCCGATCCCGGCGTGGTGGACGAACTGGACGATGTGGCACGCATCACCGGTTCGCCTCTGATGCCCAGCATCACCATCTGGCACGCCTTGAACCAGCGAGCCATCGCCCGGCGCTATGCTGCCGAGCGTAGTGCCCTGCAGCCCGAAGCTCCCGTGCATTACGAAGACCTCAATCTGATTGTCTGTCACTTGGGTGGAGGCGTTTCCGTAGGAGTCCACCGCCACGGCCGTGCGGTGGACGTGCCCAATGCCCTCGACGGTTTCGGTCCTTTTTCGCCCGAACGTGCAGGTACCCTGCCCGCCGGGCAACTGATAGACCTTTGTCACTCGGGGCGTTACACTACCGAAGAACTGAAGAAACGTATTTCCGGCAAGGCGGGACTTGCCGCCCATTTGGGTACTACCGACATTCCCGCCATAGAGAGGCGCATCGCTGAGGGAGACACCCATGCCGCTTTGGTGCTTGATGCCATGATTTACCGCATTGCCAAGGAGATAGGCGGTGCTGCTGTTGTGCTTTATGGCAAGGTGGACGCCATTCTGCTTACGGGAGGTATGGCACATTCCGAGTACATCACTTCGCGGTTGCAGGAGCGCGTGTCTTTCCTTGCTCCCGTCCACGTCTATCCCGGAGAAGACGAATTGGAAGCATTGGTAATGAATGCGCTGGGAGCTTTGCGTGGAGAGCTTCCGGTGCAGGTTTACCGATAATAATCATATCGCTTTTGTTCTTCATGAAAGTGTCATAACTCACCACAGATTACACAGATAAATATGTCAGATATCAATAAACTAAAAAAATCTGCGTGAATCTGTGTAATCTGTGGTGAGTTATGACATATATGGAATCCCGGTTTACTTACCGTAATCGTCGTACATCATCAACAGATGTGAGGAGCTCCAGCTGAAATGGGGAGCTTTCAGGCGTTCGCCGGTATGGGTTCCGTAGTTCTCGTGGATGGGAGCACCCTCTTTCAGCCCGCTCAGGCGGTCGAAGACTTGCAGCGTATATTCATCTGCCAGTTGGTTGTAGCCGTAGTTGCGCAGTCCGCGGATGGCAAAGTAGGTTTGGTCCAGCCAGATGGGGCCACGCCAGTAGCCGCGCGGATTGTATTTGGGATTGTCGGCGGCAATGGTCGGGAAGGGGATATACGTGGAGAACTTTGCCGTATCTTGAAGCATGGGCAGCATGCTGTCCACTTGCGCTTGTGTGGCAATCCGGGTCCACAACGGAGTGTAGGCTTCGCAGCCCGGCTCTTCGATGAATGAACCGTCCTTCAGGCGGCGATCGCAGAAGAAGTTGATGTTCTTGTCAAAGAAATAGTCGGCTACCTGGCTACTGTAGTCCGGTGCGTCGAAAGGTATCTTCAGCAGGCTGGAGAATTTCTTCAGCAGTTTGCATTCCAGTGCCAGATAAGCGTTCAAGTCCACACTCTCCTGATCCATACTCCAGGCATCCTCGTAGCCTTCGTTTTTCAGCATCACGGCGCCGTCAAAACGGATGGCGTTGTCCATGCCGCTTTCCCAGGCGGCAGCTTCCAGTGTTCCGTCGGTAGCACCGTATTCGCACATGCCATTGCGGTTGTGGTCGCGCTTCTCGTACCACCATTTATAATAGGAGAGCAGTTGCGGATACATCTCGGCAACGAAGGCGGTGTCACCCGTATGGGTAAATATTTCATCGACAGCCCAGCATACCAAGGGAGGTTTGCTGTCACGGGCATTGTTCTCGGAGGGGTCAGTGTAGATACAGTCGATAATCATGCCGTCCGGTTGCTGGTAGTCGAACATGGCTCGGATGTTGTTCTTGGCCAGTTCGGGGTCGAATTTGGCGGTTCCGGCACTGAAGCGCCAGCTATCCCATGCCCAAAATCCGACGAAATAGCCTACGGCATGGCTCGGGATGATACCTTCGTGAAGCAATCCACCGCGGTGTGTCCGCCAATTGGAGATGAGCGTGGTGACGGCTTTCACGGCGATACGGTCATATTCGGGCTTCATGTCCTTGCGCAGTATCTTAGTGAGGTAACCTTCCCAACGTTCGGCATTGGCTTGCAGGGCGGGGGCGGGATTGTTGAGCAGGCTCGGCAGGTTTTGCAGGTTGGCAGTCATCTCTTTTTCGGAAGTGAAGAAAGAGATGGCTACGTTGACAGGGTAGCGCGGAGAGCGGACGAGGGCTGTATAGTTATTGTCGGTCTTGGCCAGCTCTACATTGGGGGTAAAGGTCACGGTCACGGTTTCGCCACTGGGATGACGGGCGATGACGGAGTTCTGTTCTACGCTGACGGTGATGTCTTTGCCCCATTGGCTACCGGAGAGCAGCAGGTCTTCAGCCGTGTCGGCTTCGATGCGCAGCAAGGCGGTCGAGGCACTTGTGAAGTTGAGCCGTTGCGTGATGCTCCCGTGGGTGGAATGTGCCGACATATAGAGCTCGCCGGGGTAATAGCAAGTGGAATCCGGAACAAAAATCTCTTGTGTATCTTTGGCAAAGCTTACGACGGCGGCTGACTGTGCCATCCACTGGCGGCGGAACATATCGAGGCTGAAGGGGCCGCAGAAGCCGTTGACCCATTGTTGCCGTTCGGGCAGCGTGAAGCCCATCCACGAGCCGGCGTCGGTGAACCAACCATAGCAGCGGTGCAGGGTGTCGGGAGTGTAGGAGATGTCCAGTATGTCGGCGAAGGCATACCGTTTCTCCGTAGTGCTTTTCATGCCGGGGGTGCAGGCTGCGATGCCTGCGGCCAACAATGTGAAGCAGAGTATGCGTATAAATTTGTATTTCATATGAATGAGGTATTTAACGGTTATTTGTGCGTTTGTTCCGCTGCATCATCCTCCGGTGCGAGAGGGGCGAGCGTGAAGCTGTATTTCCATTCGTGCGGAGTGATGGTGTACTCGGGATGAACTTGTGCTCCCCAGGTATTGTCACCGCCTACGCCCATCTGCTTGTGGTCGATGTTGAGCCATATCATATCTTTCTTCTGGATGCTTCCACCGTGGCGGCGCTCCATCTGTGAGGGACGGTATTCAATGTCCTCCATCGGGAAGTTCCAGGCGCTTACGCTCAACGGTTCCTCGCCCACTACCAGCAGACCTTCACCGGCAGCATTGCGCAGGGCCACCCAGCGTACGTCACAATGATTGGCCGTCTCTTGGGCACGTACATACGGATGGAATTGTTCCCACACCGTGGCGTTGTAGAGGCCTATCAATGCTCCCGTCTTGCGGTCGGCGTACGTCTCTTGCGGACCACGGCCCAACCAGGTCATCATTTCATATTCGGCAGGGAGTATCATGCGCATGCCCAGACGAGGCATCTCGCTCAATGGCTTCTTGCCGGGGGTGAAGTGCATGGTTACCTGAACCTTGCCGTCGGGAGTGATTTTGTAGAGAGTCTGCAAATCAGCATCTTGTTCTTCCATGCGGTAGGTCGCAGTGACAGTAGCCGTTTGTCCGGCTTCTGCAACTTCGATGTTCTGCAGTTTGGCATCGCGTCCGGCGTTTCTCCAGGTGCCGCAGCGTATCAGGTGCCCATTTGGAATATCATTATCGGTCAACGGGCGCCAGAAGTTGGGTTGTAGCCCTTCTTTAATCAGATTCTTTCCGGTGTAGTTCAACTCTGTCATTTCACCGTTTCGGGTAGAGAAAGCTACCTGGAAGTTGTTGCCTTTCACGGTCAGTGTTTCGTTGTTGCGGTCTACGGTCAGCGTTCCTTCCACCAGCTGAACGGTTTTGGCTGACGGTGCAGAAGGCAATTCCCATTGTTCGATGGCAACCTCGTGTCCTTTCGGTACTAATGGCGCTTCGTGCTTGGTGAATGCACGCAGTGTGAGGAAATACTCCTTGCCGTCGGCAGGCAGCGCTTTCAGTGGCAATTCTATGTTGGCAGAGTTTCTGGGAGCAATCTTGGGGAAATCCATCTCACCGTTCTGAACGGTCTTGCCGTCGCATTCCACTGCCCAGCGGAGGGTATATCCTTCCAATCCGATGAAATCGTGCCAGTTGGTGACCTTTATCTTGTTCGGGGTGAAGGCAAGCGGTTCGAAGTGGATGTATTGCAATACCTTCTTCACTTCGTAGATGTGCGGGTGCGGGGTACGGTCGGCAGCAACCAGGCCGTTGGCACAGAAGTTGGAGTCGTTGACGACGCCTACAAATCCCATGTCGCCGCCAAAAGCCCAGATGTCGCGCTGGTTCTCGTCCTTGATGGCAAACGTCTGGTCCACCCAGTCCCAAATGAAACCGCCTTGCAGTTGGTCGTACTTGTAAATCAAGTCCCAGTAGTCCTGGAAGTTACCTACACTGTTACCCATGGCATGGGCATATTCGCAGAGAATCATGGGGCGGGCATCACGCTGGTTCACGTGTTGGCGCAACCTCCAGATGCGTGCGTACATGGGGCAATAGATGTCGCTCTTGGAGTTGTAGCCACCCCCTTCGTATTGTACGGGGCGGGTAGGGTCTGTCTTCTTGGTATAGTCATACAGCGTTTCGAAGTGCTTGCCGTAGCCCGATTCGTTGCCCATAGACCAGGTGACGATGGCGGAGTAGTTGCGGTCGCGTGCAATCATGCGGCTCATGCGCTGCATGAAAGGCACCTCCCAGTCTGGATAGTTGGCAAGGGTCTCATCCTTGTGGAACATCATGCCGTGGCTCTCGATGTTGGCTTCGTCTACCATGTAGAGGCCGAACTCCGTGCAAAGCTCATACCAGGCATAGTTGTTCGGGTAGTGGCAGTTGCGCACCCCGTTCAGGTTGAACTGCTTCATCAGTTGAATGTCGTGTATCATGGAAGCTACGGTGATGGTACGTCCCTTGTGCGGGTCGTGCTCGTGGCGGTTCACTCCCTTGAAGAGGACGGCCTGGCCGTTAATCATCTGCATGCCGTTCATCATTTCCACGGTACGGAAGCCAAAAAGGTGCGTAAAGGATTCCTGCGGTTTCCCTTGTGCATCAAAGGTACTGACTACCAGCGTGTAGGTGTTCGGTGTTTCGGCATTCCAGGCTCGTGCATTCGGGAACACTTGCTGCTGGGTAAACAAAGTGTCCGTGGCAGAGGTTATGGACTTTTTCCGGTCATAGATAACCTTGTCCTTGTCCATTACCTTGACTTCCACCGTTTCTCCGGCTTTAGGCCGATGGAGGAATATGTCCAGCTTTAGTTCGCCATCCTTGTAGTTGTTTATCAGTTCCGCTGTCATCCGGAAGTCCTTGACGCGGCTCTGGGGGCGGGCGTAGAGATAAACACTCCGTTCGATGCCGCTGTATTTCCAGTAGTCTTGGCCTTCCAGGTAGGAACCGTCGCTATAACGGAATACTTTTACAGCAAGTTTATTGTTGCCCTTCTTCAGCAGTTGAGTGATGTTGAAGTGCGACGGCAGGCGGCTGTCTTCTGCATATCCTGCCAATTCGCCGTTTACCCATACATAGTAGGCAGACTCAACCCCTTCGAAATCAAGGAAGATATCCATGCCTTCCCAGCTAGCCGGGACGGTGAACTCGCGGATATAAGCACCTACGGGATTGTAGTCAGTAGGCACGTAGGGCGGATTGGGCGGGAACGGATAACGGGTATCTGTATAGATAGGTGCATCGAAGCCTTGCAGTTCCCAGCTTCCCGGAACTTCAATTTTACTCCACTTGCGGGTACTGAATCCGGGCTTGTGGAAGTCTTTGGGGCAGAGGTCATTGTTCTTTGAAAAAAGAAATTTCCAGGTACCGTCCAGTGTGATACGGCGTTCCGTTGCAGGATTAACGTCGAACCGTACGTCGGCGGGCAAGGCACGTTGTTTCAATGCGTTGGCTTCATTCGTAAACGGAGTGAAGTGGGCGTGCATCGGTTCTCTGTTCATTTCGTTGACTTGCGGGTTCTGCCACGGCTCGTTGTCGGCCAGGGCACCGGTGCAAAGCAGCGAAGAAAGGAGAAAGGTATAAAGTTTGGTTTTCATGCTAATTAATAAGGATGTTTTATATTGAACAAAACAATGTCACTAAGAATGGGACGCTGAAGTCTACTACAAATCCATGGAAAATGGAAACCACTACAAACTGCTGTCCGGCTGTCCGTGTGATGATGGGCAGTGTGGTGTCCATCGTCGTGGCTCCTCCGGCAGAGATGGGGGCAAGGTTTCCGAACCATCGTACCAGCAACGGGGCGGCCAGCAGTGTCAGAATCTCCCGGCTGATATTGGCAAGCAGGGCGATGGTGCCCAACTCGGCTCCCTTGTATTCGGTAATGAAGATACTGGAGAGCGAGTAGTAGCCGAATCCGGAACCTACGGCCAGACAGTCTGTTATAGAACGGTGTGTCAGAATCAGACTGACGGCTGCCGAACCTGCCAGTGTTCCCAGTATCGTCATGATGGGCAGGAATATCAACCGCGGATTGAGTGAACGGAAATTCTTCAGGGTTTGCGGGTCGTTACCCACGCTCAGCCCTACACTGAACATCAGCGCACAAAGCGCGTAGTAGCTGATATTGGTTTCTGCAATATCAAAGGGCAACAGATGGCATACGCCGCAAATCGTGCCCAGTACGAAAAAGCCCACTATGATAAGACTTCCTTTCATACCCTTCCTCCTTTCTTGTTATACAAGGCTCTCCACAATGCCCAGGCGGCGATGACGCTTCCCAGGGTTCCTCCCAGGGTGAGTATCACAGCTTCAAGGCCTATGGTATGGAGCCCCTTGATGATTTGCTCGTTGCTTCCGACCTCGATGCCGAGGATAAACAGCAGCAGCCAGATGAGCAGGGTGATGATTTGGTGGATTTTCTTTAAGTCCCGTTTCCGTAAGAGATAGCCCAGCAGCATTCCCGTGAGCATCAGTCCGATGATTGTAAACATATCTATGTCGTTTTTAGTGGCAAAGATAGCGCAAACTGTCTTTGTTTATGCAAAGATAAAGCTTTTAAACTACCCAAGACGGTATTGCTGGGGCGAATGCCGCCTTGGGTGGCTATACTGGAGAGAAGGAATTATTCAGTTGTTTCTTCTACGGTACTATTCAGTGTAGGGTTAGCATTTATTTCCCAGAGCGGAATGGGGAAGAAGTTGTGCTTGCCTTCCACGAATCCTCGGCTGCCCAATGCTTCGGTCAGCTTGCCCCAACGGCGCAGGTCGTACCAGCGATAGCTTTCCAGTGGAAATTCGATGATGCGCTCATGCTCGATTTGTGCTTGTACTTCCGCTTGTGAAGTTCCCTTCATGGCTGGCATATTTCCGTGTTTGGCACGAATGTCGTTGATAATAGGAATGGCTTGTTCGGGATGCCCTTGTTTGTTCAGTACTTCGGCCTTCATCAGCAATACGTTGACATAGCGCATCAAAGGAATGTTAAAGTTACATCTTGTATCCATTTCAGATAATTCTCTCGGAGTGAAGCGGCGGAAGCTGGGACGGTCGTAGAATATCTTTACGCCTTTGGTTTCGAGTTCTTCCTTTGTAATCATATTATTGTTTGCATCCAGATAATTGCCGTCTTCATCGACTTTCCAGTAATAATGCAAATCATCGTATTCGTAACCCCAGATTTTGCCGGTTCCGTCGTTCCAATACTCATCTTTGAAAAAAATAGTATTGTATATACGCTCGTCGTAGCGCCCGTGGTTACTGATTTTCCCTTCTTTTTTGAATTCGCTTACTAGGAAGTCGTTGGGCAATATTTCATCCCAACCACCCAGTTCACTGGAAGCGATGAAGTTGTGAATCCACGAATAGTAACGTGCTCCGTTATCAGTATTGCTGCTGTACTGCACTTCAAAGATGGATTCTTTGCAGTTCTTATTTCTGCCGTTGAACATGTCAATCAATGCATCACCGCTTACCAATTCGTAGCCAGTTACTGCATTCAAGGCTGTCAAGGCATCAGCCAGATGCTGAGTTTCTTGTGCCGATTCTTCATACGCACGTGTCAGGTAGGCAAATCCCAGATAAGCGTGGGCAGCTCCGGAGGTAGCACGGCCTATTTCTGTACTTGGACGAGTGGCAGGAAGTGCAGTTCCTAACTTCAGCTCGTCAATAACGAAATTCCAGCAAGTAATGCGATCAGACAGAGGTTTGTTCAAATCAGCCTGGTCAGTGAGATATTTGTCGCGGATGATGATTTTCTCCCAGTTCAGTATCAGCATCAGATGATAGTAGCCGCGCATGAAGTGTGCTTCGGCTATCAATTCACTGCGTTTTGCTTCTGTTATGCCGTCTTCAGGTATTTGAGGTACATATTCCAATATCTGATTGGCAAAGTTGATGCCGCGATATAGGTCTTGATAGTAGTAAGAAAATTGAGTGTTACCATTGGTGTAAGTAAATTTGTAGATATCAGTCCATGTTTGGTAGTTGATGGCGTCCGTACCCATGGTGTAGAGGTCGGTACGGAATGCCTCTACCGGCCATCTTACTTCGCTGGTGGCATAACTGTCACCATGATAGAGTTGTGCATAGGCTGAAGCCATGGTAGCTTCGGCCTCTTTTAGGTTTTTCCAGAAGTTTCCGGTTGTTACTTTGTCTGGAGAGGACACTGTCAAGAAGTCTTCGCAAGAAGCAAAAAGCATCACACAGCAGATACTTGCTAAATATATAAGTTTCTTCATATTGTTTCGTATAATATCGTTTTATAAAATATTAGAATGTGAGTTGTGCTCCTACCGTGTACGAACGTGTAAACGGATAAATGTAGCGGTCTATACCGGAGTTCAACGGACTGCTGGTGGAGAATTCTGGGTCTACACCGTTGTATCCTGTGATTGTAAACAAGTTGTCGCCACTCACATAGAAGCGTAATCTTTCTATTTTGACTTTCTTCAGTAGAGAAGTAGGCAAAGTATAGCCTATTTGCGCTTGACGCATGCGTATAAAACTACCGTTTTCCAAGAATCGTTCAGACTCGCGGGAGTTACCGTTGGGGTCATTGTAAATAGCACGCGGAACGCTGGTGTGAGTATTTTGGGGAGTCCAGGCATTGGCTACGCTGCTGAGCATGTTACCTGGAGCACTCATAGACTCATAGAAATAACGGTTTCCGTTGTACAGTTTATGCCCGAATGCACCTCCTAAGCTGAATGAGAGGTCGAAACCTTTGTAAGAGCCGGAGAAGTTTATGTTGGCTTCCATTTTGGGAATACCAGTTCCGCAGTATACTTTGTCATCTTCGTCAATGGTGCCGTTTCCATCTACATCAACGAAGCGGATGTCGCCGGCCTTGGCATTGGGTTGGAGGCGTTTGCCGTCCTGGTTTACATAATTTTCTGCTTCAGCGTCAGTTTGGAAGATACCTGCCGTGCGATATAGATAGAAACCGCTGATAGGTTTCCCTTCTTTGGCATATGCAGGCACGTGGTCGGTGTCCCAAAGCAGACCGGTAGAAGGCAATGCCTGACCTTTGTCGGCCAATTCCACCACTTCGTTCTTGGTAGTAGAGAAGTTGAAGCCTATGTTGTATTCAAAATCTTTCACTTTGTCGTTCCAGTTCAGTTCCAGTTCGATACCATTATTGCGTATTTTGCCTACATTTAAGATGGGGTTCTCGTAACCGGCAGAGGGTGAGAGGCGCTTCGTGATAAGTAGGTCTTCCGTCTGGTTGATGTAATAGTTGATACTACCGGTCAGACGGTTGTTGAGCATTCCAAAGTCGAAACCAATATTCTTTGTATCGGTAGTTTCCCATTTCAATCCACGGTTTTCCATTTCCCATGAAGCGGAACCCTGCCAAGCGTTACCACCTTGGATATAACCACCTTCCCAACGGTTGGAGTTGGTGATAAGAGGTTGAAAGTCATAGTAGCCAAGTGCATTCTCATTACCCAAACGTCCCCAACTGGCACGGAATTTCAGGTTGTTGAGAATACCTTCTTTCGGGAAGAACTCTTCTTCGCTGATTCTCCATCCCACAGCTACAGAAGGGAAGCAACCCCAACGGTTCTCTGAACCGAACTTGGAAGAACCATCGTAGCGCATAGTGGCTTGCAATAGATATTTACCTGCAAAGGAGTAGTTTACACGTCCGAAGAAAGATGCACGGTTATATTTATATTTTGTTCCGTCACCCGAGAATGTACCGCCCGCACCCGAGTCGATAGTGCTGAAACTGGGGTCGAGAAAGCCTGCTGCTTCGTCTTTGGATGCAAGGTTCCCGTTTGCATCTACATAATATTTGGATGTCTTGCCTTCTACGCCCACCCCGTTGTCGGTATACTTGGTAGTTGTGATGGATGAACCTACCATAGCGGTAACACTGTGCTTACCGAAATCTTTATTGAAGTTCAGTATGTTGTCTATCACTTGCTCTTCCCAGTAATAGGTCCCTTCGTAAGAATAAGGATACAAATTGGGTGACTGGGCATTGGAAGTGAAATCAGGATAGTGTTGCGTATAGCGATAGTGTGTGCCACGATAAGCATAACTAGTTTTGAGATTGAGAAAAGAAGTCAATTTTACACCCAATGATACATTGGCATTGGTATAGAACTTCTTGGTGGCTGCTTCGCGAAAGTGATGGTCTGCCATTACATTGTTGGAAGCAGGCAGCCCCATATTGCCTGCCAATGCATAACCATACTTTTCGTTTTCGTCATAGACGGGCATCAGGGGTGAACTGTTATACATTTCGCGCAGGCTGTACTGTGGCTGGTGGCTCTTGGTATAGCGGAAACTTAGGTTAGCATCAACATCAAAGATATATTTGCTCATGTGCATCTTCATGCGTGCATTGTCTTGACGGAAGCTGTTGCCTAAAAAGATACCTTTATCATCGGCGTGATTGTAGGATACGGAGTATTGGGCCGTTTCGCTACCGCCGCGTACGCTGAACATATAGTTTTGCGAAAGTCCGCTACGGAGCATCTGGTCTTGCCAGTTGGTATTGATACCGGTGTCGGTAGTGCAATAAGCAGGAATACTTTCAGCTTCATCAGGGAACTGGGCATTGTAGTTCTCGAACATTGTTTTGATGTTGCTCTTGTATTGTTCTGCATTCACCATTTCCAACTTGTTGGCAACGGTAGTCATACTCAGGTAGGTGTTGAAGTCAATGTGTGTTTCACCTTTCTTACCGTTCTTGGTAGTGATGATGACTACACCGTTGGCAGCCACCGAACCGTAGATAGCTGCGGCTGCACCGTCTTTCAATACTTCCATGCTCTGGATGTCTTGCGGATTCACGTTGTCAATGTCGCCCGGGAAGCCGTCGATGATGTAGAGCGGCTCGTTGCTGCCGAAAGACTTTACACCGCGAATCTTTACAGATACGCCTGCGCCTGCGTTACCACCGGATTTCATGATGTTTACACCGGCAATCTTGCCTTGCAGGGCTTCGGCAGGGTTGGTCGTGGCACGTTTGGTCAGTTCTTCGGTGTCTACCGATGAAATGGCACCTGTCATGTCGCTCTTCTTCATCGTGCCATAGCCGATAACGACAACTTCGTCCAGCATTTCAGTGTCTTCTTTCAGGATTACCTTCAGGCTTTTCCGGCCATTCAAGGGAATCTCTTGGGCGGCATAGCCCACATAGGAAATAATGATTGTTGCGTTAGGAGAAACGTTGAGTGAGAAGTTACCATCAATGTCGGTTATCACTCCGTTCGTTGTACCTTTCTCTAATACACTGGCACCGATTACGGTTTCGCCGGTTGCATCGGTTACGGTACCTGTCAGTTGGATGTTCTGTGCCCATGCACCTATAGGAAACATGAAGGCAAAGAAGAGAAGTAGCTGAATGACTCTTTCTTTGTAATAGTTACTTTTACTCATTGTGAATAAGTTTTTAAGGTTAATACTTTTGGTTTTTCACAACGCTAAATTAAGCTTCATAAACAAGAAATGCTAATGAATGTTATCTACAAACGGACTACAAGAGGGGGGAATTCTTTGTTTTGTTATCTACAAATGATTTTGTAAGTGGTTGATAAATAGGGATAAAAAGGGAGGATATATATCTACAAAACTACATCTGCATCAGCTTTTCCCGATTTACATTAATTATTGAGTTGCGCAAGTAAAAGGTGATTGGATGAAGAGGGAAACCGACTCTTTCAGAAATACCAGGCAATTTGAAAAGTATATGCAAAGGTGAAGGTTCAAATAATAGAGTCGCATTTCCGCGCCAGCCTACACAGAGTTTTTTTTCTCATTTTATCTGCCATCTGCAAGGATTTGGTACTTACTCCATTGCTGTGCAATGAGTTACAGGCTTGCAGATACCCCTTGCAGATGGCTTGCAGATAAAGTATCTGCAAGCCATTGTAAAAGAGGAAGTCGGGTATAAGACGGATGGCATTCATGTCTTTTCTGTTGTATTGGAAATATAGCTAATCCATTAGTTCACAATGGTGAACACTTTGTTCAGCTATAGGAAAACAAAGTGTTCTGATAGGGTGGAACAAAGTGTTCTCCATAGTGGAACAGAGTGTTCTCCATAGTGAAACAAAGTGTTCGCCATAGCGAAACAAACTGTTCTGTGTGTTGAAACAAGCGCTTATATTGGGGGAAAATGGTCTTTTTCTGATTCAATTGGACGCTTTTTGCTTTATAAATGCAATTTGATTTGGGTTTGATATAAGAATTTGCTTATAACGGTATAGACATGAACTAAAGAGAATATTCTTTTTTTAGACATAAGAACATAAGAACAAAAGGAGAAATATAAGCTATATCACCCTACGAATATGTTCTTTTGTTCTTATGTCTAAAAACAATTCTTTTGTCTTTTAGCTCATAACCGATAAAAAACGAGCAAAAGTCTTAAAATTCAGGTGAATCTGTAGGCGGTTCTTTCATTTGTATGCTGAGACAGAGGTGAGGGCAAAATTTGCCCTCACCTTTTTTAATTGCTCTCACTCACCCCTGCAAGCCCGATGAACAGATGCTTTCAGGCAAGTGGTGAGGGTGGTGAGGGTGGAAATGCAAAATAAATATTCAGCGCGCCTTGGGCTTGAGCGCCGGATTATATATTCTG
>NZ_JBCNZM010000122.1:0-14506 GCF_040227615.1 Bacteroides sp. RTP31139st1_H2_RTP31139_211217
GCACGGTATACCCTACATCTGGTGTTCCAACAATCTGACTACCGCCATGCTAACCCAATGCCGGCTGTACCGTGAAACCACCGGCGATGACACATACGCCGAAATGGAAGCCTCCCTGCGCGACTGGCTGTTCGGCTGTAACCCTTGGGGAACCAGCATGATTGTGGAACTTCCCCTTTACGGAGACTATCCCTCGCAACCCCACTCCTCACTGCTGAATGCAGGCGTGGGCAATACTACCGGCGGACTGGTGGACGGTCCTGTCTATCGTACCATCTTCGAAAGCCTGCGCGGTGTCAATATGACGGGAATTCCCGGAACTCCCGGACAAGACTACGAACGCTTCCAGCCAGACCTGATGGTATATCACGACGCCATCCACGACTATTCCACCAATGAGCCTACCATGGACGGAACCGCCTGCCTCACGTACTACCTCTCTGCCATGCAGAAGGATGGAATGAAGCAAGCCGGTATCCCAAATGACAAGAATGTATATGTGGACGGAGGCATTATCCGCACCGATCCCTCAAAAAAGCAAATCACCCTCGTATTCACTGCCGCCGACAAAGCAGACGGTGCCGATGCCATCATCAGCACCTTGAAGAAGCATGGCATCAAAGGTGGCTTCTTCTTTACCGGAGAGTTCTATGAACTCTATCCCGATGTAGTGAAACGCCTGCTCGACGAAGGGCATTTTGTAGGCAGCCACAGTTACGGACATCTGTTGTACATGCCTTGGGAAGACCGTGATTCTCTGCTGGTCACCCGCGAAGAG
Organism: Bacteroides sp. RTP31139st1_H2_RTP31139_211217; assembly: GCF_040227615.1. NCBI lineage: Bacteria > Pseudomonadati > Bacteroidota > Bacteroidia > Bacteroidales > Bacteroidaceae > Bacteroides > Bacteroides sp. RTP31139st1_H2_RTP31139_211217. The sequence continues at coordinate 779 of NZ_JBCNZM010000122.1, forward strand.
TTTGAGAACGATATGATGAAAAGCTACGAGACCCTCCGCAAGGCAGGTATCGAATACAAGGACGCTCCCGTCTATATTCCTCCTTACGAATACTATAACAAGAAAATATCTGCCTGGGCAAAGAATATGGGTATTCAAGTTATCAACTATACCCCTGGTACCATGAGCAATGCCGACTACACCACTCCGGACATGGGACAGAAGTACCGGAGTAGCAAACTCATCTACGACAAGATTATGGAGGTGGAAAAGAAAGAAGGTCTGAACGGACACCTAATGCTGATACACTTCGGAACGGACGACCGCCGCACAGACAAGTTCTATAATGGCTATCTGGACAAGATGATTAAGACGCTGAAACGAAAAGGCTACACTTTTGTACCGGTCCGCGAGGCTGTCGGTATATAAGCATACTCTAACAAGGATTTATTGAAAAGGTTAGTTAAAAAGGTTATCGTGCAAAGGTATTTAAGGTAAATATTCAATCGGTTTGTTTTCAGTAAACCTTCCCCTACCCCCAAGAGGGGAAAGTTTCGAAGTAAGCTCCCAGCCTGTGAAGGTTAGGAGCTTTTATATATTTCAGAGAAGCCTTTTTACCGATTGCAGCAATTGCTCGATATCTTCTTCCGTAGTATCAAAAGAGGTTACAAAACGGATTTCGTGGATGGCCTCATCCCAGAAGTAGAAGAAATAGTCCTTCAACAGCTCGTCAATCACCGGACGGGGCATCGTAAGGAAAAGCTGGTTACTTTCCACCTTCTGCGTAAAATGCGCACCTGGCAATTCCTTCAATCCGTCGTAAAGAATCTTTGCCATACGATTGGCATGCGCGGCATTTTTCAACCAAAGGCTGTCCGTCAGATAGGCAGTAAACTGGCAGGACAGATAGCGGAGCTTGGATGCGAGCTGTGCCGACTGCTTGCGCACAAAATAAGCTTCCTTCTTCAAAGCTGGGTTAAAGACAACCACGCTTTCTCCCAACATCAGTCCATTTTTCGTACCACCGAAGCTGAGGATATCTATCCCGCAATCCACTGTCAGTTCCCTAAAGCCAAGATTCAAGGCTGCACAAGCATTTGCCAGACGGGCTCCGTCCATATGGACATACATGCCATGCCGATGGGCCAAATCCGTCAAAGCCCGCAACTCGTCCGGCTTATAGACAGTGCCCAGCTCCGAACATTGCGAAATATAGATGGCTCCGGGCTGCGAATGATGCTGTTCGCCGAAATGGCACAAATAAGGACGGACTAAATCGGGCGTCAGCTTGCCGTCAGGGGTAGCTATAGGACGAATCTGACAACCTGTCATACGGGCAGGCGCACCGCACTCATCGACATAGATATGTGCAGTCTCTGCACAAATAATGGAATTATAAGGGCGGGTACACAGCTGCAAAGCCACCGCATTACTGCCCGTACCGTTGAATACGAACAACGGTTCACAATCCGGCGTAAACGCTTCTCTTATTTTACAGACAGCCTCCTCTGTCCAAGGGTCATCTCCATAACCTACAGCATGGTCACTGTTGGCCCGGTTCAGTGCCTCCATTACCAGCGGATGTACGCCTGAATTATTGTCTGAAGCAAAACTTCTCATAGTCATTCTGTTTTTGTTCATTGAAAAGAATGTGCAAAGGAAAGAATATTCTGCAACATGAAAAAACAAAGGAGCACAGATTTCATCCCCCCGGCAGAAAATGCTTCCGCACTGCGAAATCTGTGCTCCTCAATCAATCCATTCAATCGGTTTCCTTTATCCGATATAAACATTTACCCCTAGTGAAACATAAAGTTCATCTTCTTCCTGATGAATTTCAATCTTGTCCTCACGGGCAAGCCACCCCAATGCGGCTCCCAACTCCTTGTCCTTCAGTCCGGACTTCCTCTTTAAAGAACCGTAGCTCCATCTGGTATAATCGCTAAGCAACTGCCAAACTTTCCCAGCATTTAGTCCAATTTCGCTTTTGTTCATTTTCTCTTCAATTAAAAAGGTTAATAGTTCTTGTTGATTAGGTTATCTTTACGAAGGGTAAAGATATGATTTTTTATTTTACCAACAACAAAAACGAGCAAAAGATATGAAAACTAATCATTTTTGTAACACTTTTGTAATATTACACGCTTTTTATTAATAATCAAGAAGGTAAATAGAACAAAAAAACCGCAGTATCTATCAAAAAGACACTGCGGTTCTCCTATTTGATTAAGCAATCAGGGAAAACAATCTTACATCATTCCGCCCATGCCTCCCATTCCGGGAGCACCCATCGGCATCTCAGGCTTATCTTCTTTCTTCTCTACAATTACACATTCTGTAGTCAAGAACATACCGGCAATAGAAGCAGCATTTTCAAGAGCCACACGAGTAACCTTGGCAGGATCTACCACACCAGCTGCGTGCAGGTTCTCATAAACATCGGTACGGGCATTGTAACCGAAGTCTGCCTTGCCTTCGCGCACTTTCTGCACAACAACAGCACCTTCTTTACCGGCGTTGGCAACAATCTGACGCAACGGTTCTTCGATAGCACGCTTGATGATGTCGATACCTGTGGTTTCGTCCACATTGTCACCCTTGAAGCCTTCCAATGCATCCAATGCGCGAATATAGGCTACACCACCACCAGGAACGATACCTTCTTCGATAGCAGCGCGGGTAGCACGGAGTGCATCGTCCACACGGTCTTTCTTTTCCTTCATTTCAACCTCAGAAGCAGCACCCACATAAAGAACAGCTACACCGCCAGACAACTTGGCCAGACGTTCCTGCAGTTTTTCCTTATCATAATCAGACTTCGTAGCAACAATCTGAGCCTTGATTTGTTCGCAACGTTCCTTGATGTTCTCTTTGTCACCGGCACCGTTTACGATGGTCGTGTTATCCTTGGAAACAGTTACCTTGTCGGCAGTACCCAGCATTTCGATAGTAGCTTGTTCCAGCTTCAGACCTTTTTCCTCGCTGATGACAACACCACCGGTCAGCACTGCAATATCCTCCAACATTTCCTTGCGACGGTCACCGAAGCCCGGAGCCTTCACTGCACAAATCTTCAACTGAGAACGCAGACGGTTTACAACCAAAGTTGTCAGCGCTTCGCTATCCACATCTTCTGCAATAACCAGCAAAGGACGGCCGGTCTGTACTGCCGGTTCGAGGATAGGCAGGAAATCTTTCAGGTTGGAAATCTTCTTATCATAAATCAGAATGTACGGTTTTTCCATTTCGCACTCCATCTTCTCCGTATTGGTAACGAAGTAAGCAGAGAGGTAACCACGGTCGAACTGCATACCTTCAACCACACCGATAGTAGTATCAGTACCCTTTGCCTCTTCGATAGTGATAACACCGTCTTTGGAAACTTTGCGCATAGCGTCTGCAATCAGCTTGCCGATAACGGGGTCGTTATTGGCAGAAACGGAAGCAACTTGCTCAATCTTGTCATAGTTGTCACCCACTGTTTCCGCCTGGCCTTTGATAGAATCAACCACTTTGGCAACAGCCTTGTCGATACCGCGTTTGATATCCATCGGGCTAGCACCGGCAGTCACGTTCTTCAGACCTTCGGCTACGATAGCCTGAGCCAAAACAGTAGCAGTTGTAGTACCGTCACCTGCATCGTCGCCGGTCTTGGAAGCAACTTCCTTTCCCAGCTGTGCGCCAGTATGCTGATATGCGTCTGCCAACTCTACTGCTTTAGCTACCGTTACACCATCTTTCGTGATGTGGGGAGCACCAAATTTCTTTTCGATGATAACGTTACGACCTTTAGGGCCGAGGGTTACTTTTACTGCATTTGCCAGTGTGTCGATACCTTTCTTCAATTGGTCGCGAGCATCGATATTGAATAATATTTCTTTTGCCATAACTATATTTACAATTTAACGATTTACAATTTACAAATTAACCTAAAACAGCGAGCACATCGCTTTGACGCATGATGAGGTACTTGGTTCCTTCAACTTCCAGTTCAGTACCGGCATACTTGCCATACAGCACTGTGTCACCAACCTTCAACACCATTTCTTCGTCTTTTGTTCCGTTGCCTACTGCAATAACTTCACCTTTCAAAGGTTTCTCTTTCGCTGTATCAGGAATAATGATACCGCCAATTGTCTTTTCTTCTGCAGGTGCAGGGAGTATCAGCACTCTGTCTGCTAATGGTTTAATGTTCATAATCTTTTTGTTTTATATGTTATACATTTGTTATAATGGTAATTTTGCTTTAAACAAGCGATAAACAACTTACGAAAACCGTGCCAAACGAACAAGCTGATTGTTTGGCAGACAAAGGCTGACAAAATGGCAAAGTATACAACAATATTTGCTATCTTTGCAGCCTCAAAAATGATTTGACTTATGAACGCAATATGGATAGTCCTCCCCATTCTTACCTTATTGATGTTTGAACTGGGACTGACATTACAAACCGAAGACTTTAAACTGTTCCGCAAACGCCCCCGCCCCATTATTGCCGGGCTGGCAGGCCAAATCATCCTACTGCCGATACTGGCATTTGCTTTAGGACATGTCTTCCATCTCGAACCTCTGTTCTTTATCGGCATCATACTCATAGCCTGCTCGCCAGGCGGCAGCTCATCCAACATCTTCTCCATGATAGCCAAAGGAGACGTAGCATTGTCCGTATCACTGACGGCATGCAGCAGCATTATTACGCTGTTCACTATCCCCGTGATTATGGAATTCGCCACACACTTTGTAGACAGCAATCTGGACATAGATATCCATCTCCCCGTAGGCAGCCTCATCATGCAGAACTTGGTCCTAATGCTTCTTCCCATTGTAGCCGGCATACTCACGAGGCGCTACCGTCCGCAAATGGCAGAAAGGCTTCATAAGATATTGTCCAAGACAGCCTTTCCTGCACTTATCCTGCTGGCAACCATCTTCTTCATACAGCACCATGCTACCATCACCGGCCAATTCGGCAAACTGGGCCTCTGCATCTCCATTCTTATCCTGCTGGCTATGGGAGGCGGCGTAGTGCTATCGAAGTCCATGCGCCTCAACCGGAAAGAACAACGTACACTCATTATAGAAATCGGTATGCAGAATGCCGCACAAGCAATTGCTGTTGCCAGTAGTCCGTTTGTATTCAACAATGACATTATTGCAATACCTGCTATTATCTACGCACTGATGATGAACGTCATTCTGCTGGTTTACGTGGGAATAGTAAAACGAAGATAAGAAACCAACCGTTCATCACGGATTTCCTGCCATTCATCCTTTTTATTTGATTACCGCCCTCTTCATATCTACTTTCGTGCAGAAAACAAATGGATATGATGATGAAACAAATTCCGATTCTTTTGTGGGGATTGCTGTTGCCCTTCTCCATACTTCAGGCACAAGCGGTACAAGGTGAAATAACCGACAGTAAGCAACTACCCATAGAAGGAGCTACCGTAGTGGGACTGGATGCAAAGGATTCTTCCTTTGTACAAGGCACTGTCACCAGAGAACAAGGTCACTTCACCCTACCCCTGCGGCATAACGGCAGTTATCTGTTAAAGACATCAGCCGTAGGATACAAAACTCGCTATATCCCTTTCAGTATCACCGACACAGAAACCGCCAAACTGAGTAGGATTCTTATGGAGGAAGATTCCTATGCATTGTCCGGTATCACCGTTACTGCACAAAAAGTACCGGTAGAGATGAAGGCCGAGAAAACGGTCTACAACCTCTCGGCTACCATCTCGGGTACACAAGGCAATCTGTACGACGCATTGAGACAGATGCCAGGCGTGCAAATTCAAAGCAACGGCAATATTCTGCTGGACGGACAAGGAGGCATCAACGTACTGATGAATGGGAAAACAACCTATCTGAGCGGAGAAACGCTGATAAACTACTTGCGAAGTATCCCGGCGTCGACAGTGGAGAAAATAGAACTGATAAACAATCCGTCCTCCCATCTCGATGCAGCCGGAAAAACGGGAGTGATAAACATTGAAATAAAAAGGATAAATATAAAAGGACTGATTACCGGCGGGAATGCCGGTTACAATCAGGCGTACATCTACGGTTCCGGTTATGGCAACATTTATCTAAACCTGCGCAAGAACAAGTTCAATCTATATACCGATTATGCCTATTATGAGGGAATCGACCTTAACGAAACCACCATGTCCCGTGAGTACATAGACTTGACTACCCAACAAATCCTTGATTTTCATATGGGGCAGCAAGCCTATCGTACCTACGCGTATAAATCACATAACTTTAGGATTGCAGCCGACTATGAGCTGACTCCACATACCAACCTGAACGGCTATCTCAACGGGAGCTGGATCTGCCGGCGGGGAAAAGAAAAGCTGGGCTCGGATTTCTATTCACTCACAGCAGTTCCAGATTCCTCCTCCATCACCCGGAACCGCCTGAGAGCAAGCCAGCACAACCTGATTGGCGGAATCAGTACCGGCTATCAATCTCCCAACAAACTGAAATGGGATGCTTCCTTTGATTTCCAATTGTTCGGCAACGCCAACAAACAGGACCAGCAAAGTAGTTTCTCGCTCATAGAATCCTCGGAAATATATAGGAACAGCCTACTCAAGGGAGACATGGAAGGGGATATTCAAATCTATTGCGGACAAACGAACCTTGTTGTACCACTCTCTGAGAAAACGACATTGGGTATCGGTGGCAAGACTACCTTTGTATCTATCGACAACTCCGCCACCTATTGTAATAAAGAATATGACAACTGGCAAGAAATACTGTCACTGAACAATCACTTCATCTACAATGAGAATATCAACGCCGGATATATAGCGTTGAATACATCTTTCGGAAAATCCTGGAAGATAGAAGCAGGGATACGTGTAGAAAATACCAATATAAAAGGAGAACTGGCAGGAAACGCCCTGCGTGCAGACTCTTCCTTCACCAATCACTACACCCATATCTTCCCCTTTCTGCAAATGCAATACCAGTGGAAGGATATGCACCAGCTCTCCTTTCTGTACAGCAAACGGATTGTACGTCCGCAATACCGGGACCTGAACCCGTTTGTCACCATTAACGACAATTATCTGTATGAACAAGGCAATACCCGCCTGGAACCGGAACTCGCCCATAACACCGAATTCTCCTATATCCTGAAGAGTCGCTATCGGATGAGTCTCTTGGCTTCCTATACCCGGCATCCCATAACTAAAAGTTACATGGCCGAAGAAAACAAACGCATATTGGTACTGCCCATGAATCTTTCTTCCGACTATTCAGCAGGTATACGGCTGAGTGCCGCCAACCAGAAACCGTTCCCGTGGTGGCAGATTAATACAAACCTGCTCCTCACCTACCGGAAGTATGCCTGGCAAATGGATGGGGACGAATACCGGAACAAAAAGTTTACTCCCATGCTCTACATAGGCCACCAACTGCATCTGCCCCAAGGATGGACAGCCGAGCTGAACGGCTATTGGAACGGAAAGACACCCCAGGGACAAGCAATCATCTCCCCCACGTGGTCCGTATCCGGGGGAATCAGCAAAAGTATGTTCGGTGACCGGGGGACATTACGCCTCTTTGCCGAGAACCTATTCTCCTCACGCCACATACACATAGATGTATTCAGCACCACCCAGCAAGGATGGTATAAAGAGAAAATGCGAATGAAACTGGGCGTAGGCTTTTCTTTCCGTTTCCACAAAGGAGAGACACCGAAAGAATTTACCCCTAAAAGTAGTATAAGTGAAAGTAAACGAATAAATTTGTAACCAGTTAAAACAATTCCGAATGAAGCATTTCCTGCGTTGGGTATCTCCCCTAATCCTAGGAGTAATTGAGTTCTATTTCCTGAGGCTGGCAACGGACCCTTCGCGGGGAACCGAGTGGTGGCCTGACTTCAACAACCAGCTACGTGCCCTGCTCTTGACCATATTACTTTGCTATATAGTGGATTACTGCCTCCGGAACATCTTTCATAAATACATATTCAGAAAAGAAATATCCATAGGCAAAGAGTATTCGTACATAACACTCGGACTGTTCATAACGACCAACGTTACCCTATCAATCACCTACGCGTTAGGACTCATAGAATTAGGACAACCTATAAGTGACTATATCTTAGTCAATATTATCTATGTTCCCCTCAACGTACTATACTATACAATCATCCGCAACAAGGAAATATCCAATTACTACCAGCACCAGAGCTTGCTGTTGGAAAAGCTCCGAAACGAGCAATTGGATACAGAACTCAAACTACTGAAATCACAATATCATCCGCATTTCCTTTTCAATGCGCTGAACACCATCTATTTCCAGATAGAAGACTCCAACATGCAGGCCAAGCACTCCATTGAGCTACTTTCCGAACTGTTGCGCTATCAACTGTATGACATCAAGCAGAAAGTAACCGTAAAGCAAGAACTCGACTATCTGGAAGCATACATCCAATTTCAGCGATTACGGATGAGTGAACGACTTGTACTTACAGAGGAATACGACGAACACCTCCACACGCAGGAGATTCATCCTCTCCTATTCCAGCCTCTAGTAGAAAATGCCTTCAAATATGTCAGCGGAGCCTATTGGATTCACTTTTCCTTGAAAGCTATTGAAAATAAGCTTGTTTTTACAGCATGGAACTCTGTAGACCAACCGGCAATCGCCCACCGTAAAAAGAGCAGTGGCCTGGGAATTGAAAATATGAAGAAGCGCCTGCAGATTCTATATCCCGGCAGACACCTATTAAAGATATGTCCCGAAGAAAACACTTTCTTTGCAGAACTCACCATTGAACTGACACCCTATGAAAATAAAATGTGTGATAACCGACGATGAACCGATTGCACGCAAAGGATTGCGCGGTTACATTGAAAAAACAGATTTCCTGACTTTGACAGGAGAATGCGAGAACGCCCTGCAACTGAACGAGCTGTTGAAAAAAGAACAGCCAGAGTTGCTGTTTATGGACATAGAAATGCCCTACATCAACGGCATTGATTTTCTAAGCGGTATCCATAATCCTCCCAAAGTCATCATCACGTCAGCCTACGAGCAGTATGCATTGAAAGGATATGAGCTGAATGTAACCGATTATCTGCTCAAGCCCATTTCCTTCGACCGCTTTTTGAAAGCGGTGAACAGAGTGCATGAACTGCTACAGAAAGAGCAAGAATCCACTCCCGAGCCTTACCTCTTCGTAAAGACAGACAAACTGCTCAAGAAGGTGACCATCCAGGATATTCTGTTCATAGAAAGTATGGGCAACTACGTATTGATACATACTTCCTCCTCAAAGGAAATCACCTATTCTCCCCTAAAGAGTTTATTAGAATTCCTGCCCGACAACCTGTTTATGCAAGTACACCGCTCCTACATTGTGCAGACAAGCAAAATACAAGCCATAGAAGGGAATATGCTCATCATAGGGATACACAAGATACCGATAGCCCGCAGCCTACGCGATGAGGTACTGAATGCCCTATTGAAGGACAAGTTGATATCCCGATAGCCTATAAGTAGTCGGTCAACCGGTACCGCCCCTTCTTCCATGTCGTTTTTCCATACTGTATCACCTCCTGGGGACAAGCATGCAGGCACGCCATGCAGTGAATGCACTGCTTTCCCCACACCGGACGTCCATCTACCATCCTGATATTGCCTACCGGACAAGACTTTCTGCATATTCCGCAAGAGACACAGCCTTCATCTACATGAAATCCCTTGGTACCAATGGTAAAACGTACAAACAAAGGATTCACTACATACGTTTTCAACCAGGCAGCACTGCCTTCATGCACACTCCAAACCTTTTTCCGTGCAATGACATCCGCCGCAATCGAAGCAATGGCATGCCGTGCATTCTCTATCTTCTTACGGCAAAGCGCCTCATCGTCCAAGTCGAACATCGGTACGTAGGTATTGGGCATTGCAACAGACCAGGCTGCATCCAACGGAAAATGTTCCGCCAGGCGGTTCATTCCCTTTCCCACATCGTCCCCGCATGTACACACGGCATAACGATAACGGCAGTCCGGCAACCGGAGCTGCGACAAAAAATCAATCAAGACACGGGGGGCATACCATGAGTGCACCGGAAAAACAATACCCACTCTGTCAGCTTTTGACAGCTCTGCGGGTATCAGGCCTTGCTTAAGGCAATCAACAATGCTGACGGCAGTATCATGCGTAGCCTCTGCAAGCAATTCTGCAATCCAGCGTGAGTTTCCGGTTGCGGTAAAATAAAGTATCATCGGCAGTATGTTTTGCCGACAAAGGTAGTGATTTGACTTGAATTCCTTCTATTCCAGCAGCTCCTCTATGGAATAATTTTCCCAGAACGCTTTTGTAGAATGCACTAATGAACTGCCCATATAGAGCAGGAACAATACCGCTATGACAATCATCAGGAAACTGACGAGGGCATTGTGTTTTTCTTGCTTAAGCTCAACAGAAACCATAAGAACCTCCTTTTTTGTCAGTACAAAGATAAATGCAGGATGTTTCATTTTTCCTACGCCACTATTACAAATACCTATATTTGTGCCATAAATATACAAAAAAAGGAGCAATTTTGTGCTCCTTTTTAAATGTATTTCAGTTTTTATTATTTCAGTTCGCTAACCAGCTCTTGGGGAGTGACCATTTTCTGCTCTCCGGTCTCCATATTTTTCAATGTCACCTTACCTTCATTCATTTCATTCTCACCCACCAGGGCCACAAACGGGATGGCTTTGGAGTTCGCATACCCCATCTGTTTCTTCATCTTGCTTGCATCGGGGAAAATCTCGGCACGGATGCCTGCCGCACGCACTTCAGTCAATACATTCATTGAGAATGCGGCCTCTTTCTCACCAAAGTTGATAAACAGTAACTGAGTACCGTTCACCGCTTCTTTCGGATAAAGGTCAAGCTGGTTCAGCACATCAAAGATACGGTCTGCACCGAACGAGATACCGACACCACTGACACCGGACATACCGAATACACCCGTCAAGTTGTCATAGCGTCCTCCACCAGTAATACTACCGATTTGCACATCCAGCGCCTTTACTTCGAAGATGGCACCGGTATAGTAATTCAAGCCACGGGCCAATGTCAAATCCAGCTCGATTTCGTTCTTCAAGCCAAGGTTCTTTAAGGTGGAAAGGATAAATTCACTTTCCTCCACGCCCTTCAGTCCGGTCTCGCTGGCAGCAAGAACTTCCTTCAGAGTTGCAAGTTTCTCTTCATTACTTCCGCTCAACAAAATGATAGGTTGCAGTTTGGCGATAGCCTCGTCACTGATGCCTTTCTCTTTCAACTCGGCATTGACATTGTCCAGACCTATCTTATCCAACTTATCAATGGCCACAGTAATATCAACAATCTTGTCAGACTCACCGATGATTTCGGCAATGCCACTCAATACCTTACGGTTGTTAATCTTGATACAAACACGGATGCCGAAGCGGGTAAATACCGTATCGACAATTTGCATCAGCTCCACCTCATTCAGCAAGGAATCACTGCCTACCACATCGGCATCGCACTGATAGAACTCACGATAGCGTCCTTTTTGCGGACGGTCGGCGCGCCACACGGGCTGTATCTGATAACGTTTGAAAGGAAAAGTTATTTCATCGCGGTGCATCACCACGTAGCGGGCAAAAGGTACTGTGAGGTCATAGCGCAAACCTTTCTCGCAAAACTTGCAGGCAAGTCTCGGAGCATTACGGCTCAACAGTTCTTCATCTGTCAGTCCGGAAAAGTAATCACCGGAGTTCTGTATCTTGAACAAAAGCTTGTCGCCTTCCTCACCATACTTCCCCATCAAGGTAGAAAGCATTTCCATCGAGGGCGTTTCTATCTGCTGAAAACCATAGAGATGATACACCTCACGAATCGTATTGAATATATAGTTACGCTTCGCCATTTCTACGGGCGAGAAGTCACGGGTTCCTTTCGGAATACTTGGTTTTGCTGCCATAATCAGTTCAATTATTTTAAAAATCGGACGACAAAGTTACAGTATTTTATTGATTAAGAAAAGAGAATGTTTACCTTTGTATCATTACCGTCGCATAAAAACGACCAAAACAAACTTCAAACTTACACATTTATGAAAGAGAGACTGATTTTATTCTGCATGTTGTTGCTATGCGGCATCGGTGTTAGCCGGGCACAATCCGGCAACGCCAAAGACTTCGACCAAAAAGAAGAAACCATCGTACAAAAGCTGCAACAAGCCGTCAATGAGAAAAACTATAAAGAAGCCGAAAAGAACGGTAAGGCTTTGATAACTCTGTTCAAAGAACAAGACGAGAACACTCAGAAAAAGTACAGCTGGCTCATACAGTCCTATTACTACAATTTAGCCTGCTTCCAATCCTTGTTAAAGAAAAAAGGTGAAGCCATCAAAAATTTAGAACTGGCCTACGACAATGGATTTCAAGATTACAACCACATGATGAATGATACCGACTTAGACAACCTGCGCAGCGATAAACGGTTCAAGGCAGTGCTTGCCAAAGTGAAGAAAGTGGGTGACTACCTCGACATACTTCAAAAAACACCGGGATACACCCACAATGAGCGCCCTGATACACTCCCCCGCTTCGAATACATCAATCCCAACAACAAGTATTTAGTAGAGGTACGCCAATACTTCAAGTTGGACAGTGTGGCAGGCGCAGGCGACGAACTATCAAAAATAAAGAACATACTGACTTATATACACAATACCATAAAACATGACGGAAACCATGAAAGTCCGGCAGGCAGCAACATCATAAAATGGGCAGAAGCTTGCAAAGGCGGTGCGCGAGGTCTGCATTGCGGAGGTCTTGCCCATGTACTGAAGGATTGTTATCTGTCCATGGGATTTAAGGCACGCCACATCAGCGGATTACCCAAAAAATACATTGGTGAATGCCATTCCATTAACGTAGTTTATTCCAATACCTTGGATAAATGGATATGGGTAGACCCCACCAACAATGCCTGGGTGATGGATGAAAACGGCATCATGCTAAGCGTGCAAGAAGTGCGCGAACGTCTGCGAGACGGTCGTCCGGTAATCCTAAATGAAGAAGCCAACTGGAATAACCAGCAGAAGATTACCAAAGAATATTATTTAGACAGCTATATGGCCAAGAATCTCTATAGCATAAAAGCAGACGATGTACTGCTTTGCCCCTCAGACCCTAATGCAGAAAACTTCTTCCAAGCCAAGTACGTGGTCAATGACGATGCCTGGTTCTGGCAGTCGCCCTATCAAGAATAAAAAAACAGATGATGCATCCGGCAGAGACACATCATCTATTTAATGTAAACAGACCATCTGTTTCGGGTGAACAGATGGTCTGTTTTTTATGTCTGCATCATGTGTTTAATCTCTGCGTCCCATGAATATCATGATATAATAAATCAGGGTAGCAAGCGAACCGAGAGCAGCCACTACATACGTATAGGCAGCCGAGCGGAGTGCATCTTCCGCTTGCGCATGATTATATGAATTCGTAATGCCGGAATTGCTAAGCCATACCAGCGCACGCTTACTTGCATTGATTTCCACCGGCAAGGTGATGAAGCTGAATAAAGTTGTCAATGCAAACAGTATAATGCCCGCCAGCAACAGTTGCGGAAAGGAGTTCAGCAGCAAGATACCTGCCAGCAGCAACCACGTCATCCACTGTGAGGCAAAAGAGACTACCGGCACCAGTTTGCTGCGCATTGTCAACGGAGCGTATGCGCGTGCATGCTGCA
>NZ_JBCNZM010000123.1:0-14500 GCF_040227615.1 Bacteroides sp. RTP31139st1_H2_RTP31139_211217
TCTTTCAGCAGTTTATGGCTTCCTACCCAATATTCCGCACCCTGATAGGCCACTCTGACACCTTTTCCGGTAATGTTTTCAAAACCGTCCAGGTGGGCAGGGATAACCTGCTCCTCCCCTTCCAGGGCCGTAACGATTGCTTCTGCCAGAGGATGGTCCGAAGTAGACTCGGCAGCAAGCAGTACATCTTTATAATGCTCCTCCTGCCCTTGCGCCCACAGCCAGCCTATTACCGTAGGATGTCCTTCTGTCAAGGTCCCGGTCTTGTCGAATACCACCACATCCACATTGCGCATCTGCTCTAAAGCGGAAGTGTCCCTGATAAGGATATGATTGCGGGCAGCTTTATTAAGGCCCGCCGCCAAAGCTACTGGAGTGGCCAGCCCTACCGCACACGGACAAGCCACCACCAATACGGACAAAGCGGCAAACAGACCGTGTGACACTACATCTATGCCTCCGAAGAACACCCATATAAAAAAGGTCAGCAGGGAAATGATGAGAATGACCGGGACAAAAAGCTCGGCAACGCGGTCGTCAATGCGTTGCTTCTCCGGCAGTACGCGGGCTGCGTTATGCTGCCAGCCTCCCAACCGGCAGATAGCCGCCGACACATTTCGCCGGGCACGTTCCTCCATAAACTCGCCGGTCAGGGAAAAGGCGATGATGACGGCGGCAACCCCATAATAGACATGCGGTTCCAGCCCGATGCCCAGCCAATAATCCGGGAAGAAAGTGTTGAACACACTGAACAGAAAAGCCACAGAGGTGGTAAGCGCCACCAGACGGTCTATATTGTTGCGGCCCGACCGGGTTCCCTTCCAGGCACCGGCATAAAAAGGAGCGCCGAAAAACAGCAGTACCGGAATTGCCAGTACCATCTGTATTTCACGGGTATAGGGTACATGCACAAAGACTGTAGAAAACAGTATCAGTACGATGGCAAAAAGCCATGCACCGACGACGCGCAATCCCGTGCTGTGCATATCCGGCACGGGATGTGCCTTAGTAATTATATTGCTCATTCGATTTATTTTTTAGATGGTTGTTGTTCCGCTTTAATAAAGCAACAACTGGAATGAGCAGTTTGTTCAATTACTTCTTATCGTCCTGCTTGGTTTCCTTGACAAACTCCGCTTCATAATGGAACTTTTGGAAACCTTCTTTCAACTTTTCCACATTGGTCTTGTCGGCATCATACGTGATGGTTACCGTCTTTGTCTTCAGGTCTGTGTGGAAGTCCTTCAGTCCCTTCTCAAAACGGATGTTATTGTTTATCTTCCTTACACAGTTCTCACACTTCATCTGTGCCACCTTGAACACGGCTGTACGGATGTCTTTTGCCATTGCGGCAGTCGTACAGAACAGTACGGCTGCCAAAGCAACTAAAAATCTTCTTGTTTTCATTGTTTTGCTATTGATTTAATAAATAATATTATATTCTCGGCAAGTTAAAACGGACACCTACATAGGCTTTTGCCCCATGCATCGGTCCCCACACCATCGTAGCATCAAAGTTGCTTCCCCAGGGATTGGAAGCATCGATGATGGGGTTTTTCTGCTTGAAGTTTGTCAGGTTCTCGCCACCGACGTATATAGACCAGCGACGGAAATAGCGCGTCACCTGGGCACTCAACTGCTCGAAGCCGCCATAACGCCTTTCCCACGACCAGTTGCCGTCTGTCAGTTCGTATGGAGCCGGCATGCGCCCGCCACCGTTCAACTGCAAAGTCACATCAAACTGCCACAATCCCAAAGGTGTCTGATAAGAAGCCGTCAGCAAACCTTTATACTTGCTGGTAAGGGGTTTCTCCATCAGCTCTCCGTTGTAATTCGTCTTGGCATCCGTCCAACGGTAAGCCGCGGTAAAGGTGAAACCCGGGAAGAACGGATAGCTTGCCTCCACCTGCACTACCTGCGAATAGGAACGGCCGTAAAGGTTGTAGAACAGAACGGCATGCGGGTCCGTATCCATATCCACCACCACCTGCTTGCGGAAATCCGTGTAATAGTATTCCGCATTCAGGTTCAAGGTTTTGCCGAACAAGGGAATATAGGCGGAAGCGCTTGCGCCATAGTTCCAGGCCTCATCCTGGTCAAGACGTTTGGCGATGTCTATCCGGCGGCTGCTTGCCAGCAGGTAGTTATTCTCGGCCAGCACATGGTTTGTGCGGTATCCCTTTCCTGCCGAAAGACGGAAATGTACATACTCGTTGGGATTGTACTTCACATGGAAACGCGGAGTGACGAAATAGCCGTACTCACTGCTATGGTCGCCGCGGATACCACCCATCAGCACCAGTTTATCGTCCCAGTTGTAGGTGTACTGCACGTAGGCGCCGGGGACGGCTTCTTTGGTGAATTTCTTCGTCAAAGGCTGTGCGGCGTCATTGTCCAGGCGATAGTGCTGGTCGTAGGAGTCATAGTTGAAGCTCAGTCCGGCAGAAAGGCTTTGACGCTTGGTCAGTTCCGTCTCGAACAGCAAGGAGGCATAAGCGTTGTGCTGGTCCACATCGTAGATTTTCCGTCCGTACAAGGCATCCTGCTTGTGCAGGGAGCCGGAAAGGATCAATGCCAGGTTGGTGTTCTTCTCCTTATTGAATATATAGGCGTTCTTGGTGAAGGCTTCGTAGCGGTCGGTACCTATACTTATCTTATAAGGGTCTGCCAGGGACGTTTTGCCATGGCTGACTTGCCCGCTGTTGCGGTCTTCCGTAAGCACTTTGATGCCTGCCTGGAAGACGTAGCGGTCGCCCATGTATGCCCAGCGGTTCCAGAGGTTGTACTGCTCCACACGGGGGATGTCGGCAAAGCCGTCGTCGTTGCTGTCGTGAGCTTTGGTCTCATTCTCGTAATGCGCCAGCAAAGAGGTGCTCCAACGTTTGGAGAGTTTCACCGTGGCATCGGCATTGGCTTCGTAGCGGTTGGTGCTGCTGGCAAAGAGGTTGGCGGAGAACCAATCGGCCTCGGGCAACTGGGGTTTCTTGAATTCCACATTAATTTGTCCCGTGATGGCCTCATAGCCGTTCTTCACGGACGAACTGCCCTTGCTCACCTGAATACTCTGCATCCATGGCCCGGGTACATAACCCAGTCCGTAGGGGGCGGCAGAGCCGCGGTAGTTGGGGATATTCTCCGTCATCATTTGCACATACGTACCGGACAAGCCGAGAAGCTTGATTTGCTTGGCACCGGTGGCGGCGTCAGAGTAGGTGACGTCCACCGAGGGATTGGTCACAAAACTCTCTCCCAGGTTACAGCAGGCGGCACGACTCAACTCGGCGCTACTTATCATATCTTCATTCATCACACTGTTGCGCAGCTTCATGGTGCCCAACTTACGGCTGACCACATTCACCTCGCTCAGTTCCACCCCTTCGCGCAAGACAATGTCGAGCGTCTCATTGCGGTTACTGACGTGTATCGTATCGTTCTCAAAACCGATAAAGCTGACTACAAGCATATGCTTGTCATTGGGTTTGGACAAGGAGAAAGTACCGTCCGCCGAAGTGGTGGTACCTTGGGTGGTTCTCTGCCAGAAGAGGTTGGCACCCGCAATCGGGTCGCCCAAATTATCCTTTACCGTTCCCTTTACCTGCGCCTGCAAGGCGGTGAAAGAGAACAGAAGAATGGCTATCAAACTATATTTCATTTCTGTTTTATACTTAAAGAAGTGATTAAAAAACAAACAGTTCCCTCCGGACAATTCATGTCATTGCCCCGTATAAAACAACACTAAATGAGAAGCGTGGAATAGAGCGCCAGATAATGACGCGAGCCGACGACATATGGCGGTGCTCCTGAAACAACTCTCGGAGTACAAGCCACCTGCGGCAAGGAGTGATCAAACAGCGGCAGTTGCTCGCAAAACAGTGTAAGGAATGGCACGAACGAAACAGACTCGTG
Organism: Bacteroides sp. RTP31139st1_H2_RTP31139_211217; assembly: GCF_040227615.1. Classification (NCBI taxonomy): domain Bacteria; kingdom Pseudomonadati; phylum Bacteroidota; class Bacteroidia; order Bacteroidales; family Bacteroidaceae; genus Bacteroides; species Bacteroides sp. RTP31139st1_H2_RTP31139_211217. Next base: position 3,907 of record NZ_JBCNZM010000123.1, read on the forward strand.
TGCATGCTTCACGAAATCCACCTTGTAGTAGACGGCTGTACAGCCGGTATCCTTGCATGTTTGCCGTGAGGCACGATGTGCATTATGGCATTTGGAACAGCCGGAGGTGCAGCAACTTTGTGTCGTCTCGCATCCGGCACAGCAATACTGAACTACAGAAATCCCCACTCCGCTTATAATGATAAGGGAGGAAAAGAGTACAGCCAGTATGTAACGGAGTTCCTTCATAAGCGCTGCAAAGATAGAAAGTTTTAACCGTTTGCCGGAATTAATTTTTCCTTTTTTATGTGTGCAGTTCGTTAATAAGTTCTATATTTGTCGATAAAGTTTTTTGATTGATATGTTGATTTATAAACGAAACTCAATATGAAAAAGCAAACTGTCAGCCTACTTGTCCTTCTGCTTGCGGCAAGCGGCTTTTTCTTTTCCTGCGGTAACACCGTGAACAAAAACGCATACGCGTTGGAGTTCGACAGTATACAAGTAAACGAAACCGTACATCTCTTCGGAGACACAGCCAAGCCGGCCTGCAACCTCATCCTCAACGTTGCCTACGCCAGCCAGTCATCCGACGTAAGGCTGAAAGACAGTCTGAACACCTTCTTCCTCTCTGCCTGCTTCGGCGACAAGTACATGGCGATGACACCCGAAGAAGCTGTCAAGAAATATACGGAGAAATATGTCGGCGACTACCGCAATGACCTGGAGCCGATGTACAAGAAAGACGAGGAGGACAAGCAGGACGAGCAGAGCATAGGAGCCTGGTATTCCTATTATAAAGGAATCGAAAGCCATGTGCAGTTGTGCAATACCTTAGTACTGACCTACCGTATAGATTACAACGAATATACCGGCGGCGCACACGGCATCTATATGTCCACCTTCCTCAACCTCGACCTAAAGACCCTAAGCCCCATCCGCCTGGACGACCTCTTTGAAGGCGACTATAAGGAAGCGCTGACCGACTTGCTTTGGAAACAGCTGATGGCAGACAACAACGTCAGCACCCGCCAAGAGCTGGAGGACATGGGCTACGCCACCACCGGTGACCTGGAGCCTATCGAGAATTTCTACCTGGACCCAACGGGAATCACCTTCTATTATAATGTATATGAAATTGCCCCATACGTAATGGGAGCAACCAAAATCACGTTGTCTTATGAGGACATAGCCCCTCTGATGAACGGTAAATTCATTGTATTAAGCAGCGCTATAAAAACAGACGGCGAATAGGAACTGTAATCAATTGTCTATCAACATAAAATTCACAATGGATTTAATACTCAAATATTTCCCGGACCTGACGGAAGAACAGAAACGGCAGTTTGCCGCACTCTACGACCTCTATCTGGACTGGAACTCTAAGATTAATGTCATTTCACGCAAAGATATAGAGAACTTGTACGAACACCATGTGCTGCACTCTCTGGGCATAGCCAAGGTAATCAGGTTCAGACCGGGGACACAAATTATGGACCTCGGCACGGGAGGAGGCTTTCCGGGAATCCCGCTTGCCATCCTTTTCCCCGAAGTACAATTCCATCTGGTGGACAGCATCGGAAAGAAAGTACGCGTAGCCTCCGAAATAGCCAACAGCATCGGGCTGAAAAACGTCACCTTCCGCCATGCCCGCGCAGAAGAGGAAAAAGGGAAGTTCGACTTTGTGGTGAGCCGTGCCGTGATGCCACTGACAGACCTACTGAAGATTATCCGCAAGAACATCTCCTCCAAACAGCAGAATGCATTGCCCAACGGACTGATTTGCCTCAAGGGGGGCGAATTGGGAAACGAAACCATGCCCGTCAAGAACAAGACTACGCTGTGGGACCTGAAGGAGTTCTTTGAAGAGGAGTTCTTCGAGACAAAGAAAGTAGTATATGTAGGGGGATAAATCTAAATACATAATATGAAAATAAAGAGATTTGAGTTTAATATGTTCCCGGAGAACTGTTATGTGCTTTGGGACGAAACCAATGAAGCGGTCGTCATTGACCCGGGCTGTTTTTATGAAGAAGAAAAGCAGGCCTTGAAAAACTTCATCACCAAGAATGGGCTGAATGTGAAACATCTGCTGAATACCCATCTGCATCTGGACCATATCTTCGGCAATCCTTTCATGCTGAAAGAGTTCGGTCTGAAGGCCGAAGCCAACCAGGCCGATGAGTTCTGGATTGACGAAGCGCCGAAACAAAGCCGCATGTTCGGCTTCCAACTGCAGGAAGCCCCCGTGCCCCTGGGCACTTATCTGCACGATGGAGACATCATCACCTTCGGCAATACGAAACTGGAAGCCATCCATGTGCCGGGACACTCGCCGGGCAGCCTGGTGTACTATTGCGCGGCAGACCACTGCATGTTTTCGGGGGATGTGCTGTTTCAAGGCAGCATCGGCCGTGCCGACCTTGCCGGCGGCAACTTCGACGAACTGATAGAGCATATTTGCAGCCGTCTGTTCATCCTGCCCAACGACACGATTGTCTATCCCGGACACGGAGCACCGACTACCATAGGAATAGAAAAAGCGGAGAATCCGTTCTTCCGGTAAATATACAGCAAACTTTTAAATCATTACAGCCATGAAAAACGACCTATTGGCCTACCGCCACATCGGCATCAGCGAAAAAGACGAGGAGAAGATGCTCCAAAAAATAGGAGTGAAAAGCCTGGACGAGCTGATTGATAAAACCATTCCTGCCAACATCCGCCTGAAAGAACCGCTGGCTCTGCCCAAGACAATGACGGAGTACGAATTCGGACAGCACATTGCAGGACTGGCTGCCAAAAACAAACTTTACACAACCTATATCGGTATGGGATGGTACAATACCATCACTCCTGCCGTTATCCAACGGAATGTATTCGAGAACCCCGTTTGGTACACTTCCTATACCCCCTATCAGACCGAAGTCTCACAAGGACGCCTGGAAGCCCTAATGAACTTCCAGACTGCCGTATGTGACCTCACCGGCATGCCCCTTGCCAACTGCTCCCTGCTGGACGAAGCGACTGCCGCAGCCGAAGCCGTGACGATGATGTACGCCCTGCGTCCGCGCGACATGCAGAAATCGGGTGCCAACGTGGTATTTGTAGACGAAGCCGTCTTCCCGCAGACACTGGCGGTAATGACTACTCGCGCCATTCCGCAAGGTATCGAGCTGCGTATAGGAAAATACCATGAAATGGAATTCACGCCGGACATCTTCGCCTGCGTACTGCAATATCCCAACGCCGCCGGCAACGTGGAAGATTATCGCGCCTTCGTGGAAAAAGCCCATGCGGCCAACTGCAAAGTGGCCGTTGCAGCCGACATACTGAGCCTCACCCTGCTCACCCCTCCGGGAGAATGGGGAGCCGACATCGTCTTCGGAACCACACAACGGCTCGGTACCCCGATGTTCTATGGAGGGCCGTCGGCAGCCTACTTTGCCACCCGTGACGAGTACAAGCGCAATATGCCGGGACGCATCATCGGCTGGTCGAAAGACAAATACGGCAAGCTGTGCTACCGCATGGCGCTGCAAACCCGCGAGCAGCACATCAAGCGTGAAAAGGCGACTTCCAACATCTGTACCGCGCAGGCACTGCTGGCTACAATGGCAGGCTTTTATGCCGTATATCATGGTCCGGAAGGTATCCGCACCATTGCGGAACGCATCCACAGCATTGCCGTATTCCTGGAAAAGAGCATCAACAGACTGGGGTACAAGCAGGTCAATGCACAATATTTCGACACGCTCCGCTTTGCACTACCCGACACCATTTCGGCACAGCAGATACGTACCATCGCTCTAAGCAAGGAAGTGAACCTGCGTTATTTCAAGAATGGAGATGTAGGCATGAGCATTGACGAAACTACGGATATAGCTGCCGTCAATGTACTGCTCTCCATCTTTGCCATTGCCGCCGGAAGGGATTGGGAAAAGACAAGCGACGTACCCATGGCAAGTAGCATCAGCGCGGAGATGAAGCGCCAAAGTGCCTATCTGACACACGAAGTATTCAACAAATACCATACGGAAACGGAGATGATGCGCTACATCAAGCGCCTCGATCGTAAGGACATCTCACTGGCACACTCCATGATTTCCCTCGGCTCGTGCACCATGAAACTGAATGCCGCCGCAGAGATGCTGCCGCTCAGCCGTCCGGAATTCATGAACATGCATCCCCTGGTGCCCGAAGACCAGGCCGAAGGTTACCGCGAACTGATAAGCAACCTCAGTGAAGAGCTGAAGATAATTACCGGCTTTGCCGATGTCAGCCTGCAACCCAACTCCGGTGCGGCAGGCGAATATGCAGGACTCCGCGTCATCCGCGCCTATCTGGAAAGTATAGGACAAGGGCACCGCAATAAAATACTGATACCTGCATCCGCACACGGCACCAACCCGGCATCCGCCATCCAGGCAGGCTTTACCACCGTGACCTGCGCCTGCGACGCACAAGGCAATGTGGATATGGCTGACCTGCGTGCCAAAGCGGAAGAAAACAAGGCAGACCTCGCCGCCCTAATGATCACCTACCCTTCCACACACGGTATCTTTGAAACGGAAATTGTGGAAATCTGCCACATTATACACGCCTGCGGTGCGCAGGTATATATGGACGGCGCCAATATGAATGCCCAAGTAGGCTTGACGAATCCCGGCTTTATCGGTGCGGATGTCTGCCATTTGAATCTGCACAAAACGTTCGCCTCTCCTCACGGTGGCGGCGGACCGGGCGTAGGTCCCATCTGCGTGGCAGAGCATCTGGTTCCGTTCCTTCCGGGACACAAATTGTTCGGCAATGCCGCCAACCAGGTGTCCGGAGCTCCTTTCGGCAGTGCAGGTATCCTCCCCATTACTTACGGCTATATCCGCATGATGGGAACAGAAGGGCTGACACGGGCCACAAAGATAGCCATCCTCAGCGCCAACTACCTGGCAGCCTGCCTCAAGGATACATACGGCATCGTTTACCGCGGTGCTACCGGCTTCGTAGGACACGAAATGATATTGGAATGCCGTAAGGTGCACGAAGAGACGGGCATCAGCGAAAACGACATCGCCAAGCGCCTGATGGATTATGGATATCATGCCCCTACCCTCTCCTTCCCGGTACACGGCACACTGATGATTGAACCGACGGAGAGCGAAAGCCTTGCCGAACTCGACAACTTTGTCCACGTGATGCTGACTATCTGGGACGAGATTCAAGAGGTGAAGAACGGCGAAGTCGACAAGACGGACAACGTGCTGGTGAATGCCCCGCATCCCGAATACGAAGTGGTAGCCGACACATGGGAGCACAGCTATACCCGCCAAAAGGCAGCCTACCCGATAGAAAGCGTGCGCGAAAACAAGTTCTGGGTGAACGTGGCACGTGTAGACAACACGTTGGGAGACCGTAAACTGTTGCCCACATGCTATGGATGCTTCGACTGATGAAAAGAAAGCGTAACGGACTATTTTATAGTAAAAAAGAAGAAACCATCAATTCCATCTCCCATGGCATCGGCATTGCCATGGGAGTAATTGTAAGTACACTATTCCTGATAAAATGCTACCAGGCGCAGAATCTTTGGGCAGCATGCGGCGTATGGCTCTATCTGTTCGGCATGGGCGGTTCATATCTTGCCTCCACACTCTACCACTCCCTGAAACATCATAATCCGTGGAAACGACGCTTGCGGCATTGGGACCATGCAGCCATCTATTGGCACATTGCAGGCAGTTATTCCCCCATCACACTCATTGCATTGAGAGAGGACGGCGGTTGGGGCTGGGGACTTTTCGGCTTCGTCTGGCTATGCGCCATCATCGGCACTGTTGTCAGCTTCCGCAAGATGGAGGAGCACAGTTACGTGGAAACAGTGTGCTACATCTTGATGGGGCTGTCCGTACTGGTAGTATTCAAGCAGCTTTTCGCCCTCTCCCCCACAGCCTGCTACTGGATTATTGCCGAGGGGGTATGCTACATCACGGGAGCCGCCTTCTACTCCTTGCGCAAAGCACGGTACATGCATTCGGTTTTCCATTTCTTTGTATTGGGCGGTTCAGCCTGCCACATGGTGGCTGTATGGGACATACTGGTGAAGATGCTGTAAGCAAACGGCAAGCGCACAACCGCTAAAAGAAGTTAATAAGTATCTCTCCCCCTTGCTTTTCTCCATAACTTACCCTACGTTTGCAGTGTTGTACATCAGTACAACACTAATAAAACTATGATAACGATAGAGAATACGAGCTACGGTTACAAGTCCAATCCATTTATTTTCAACAATATATCTTTGGAAATAGGAAATGGTATATATGGACTTCTGGGGGAAAACGGCGCAGGCAAAACAACGCTGATGCATCTCATCTGCGGACTACTCTTCCCCAAAAACGGAAAGTGCAGTATAGACGGAAGAAACACGGTGGAGAGACAGCCCGGGGCGCTAAACCGTTACTTCTTCTTGCCCGAAGAGATGCAGATGCCAACCGAGAGTATCGTCAGCTTCGCTGCACACCATTCCGTATTCTATCCACATTTCAATCAAGAAGAATTCGAGCTGAACCTGGAAGAATTGAAAATCGACCGGAAACAAAAACTCTCTTCCGTCTCCTACGGACAACAGAAGAAGGCAATGCTGGCATACGCCTTTGCCCTGCATACTCCATACATCCTGCTCGACGAACCGACAAACGGGCTGGACATCACTTCCCGCCAAGCCTTGAAACGTATCATCAGCCGCAGCATGGACGATGAAAGCACGCTGCTCATCTCCACCCATCAGGCGCACGACTTCGAGAATCTGCTGGACCATCTCGTCATCCTTGGCAAAGGCGAAATATTACTGAACCGTTCGCTGGACGAAATCAGTAACCGGCTTCTCTTTGCCCGTACGGACATTCTGCCGGCAGAAAGCATCTACAGCGAACAAGACTTGGCAGGCCATTTCTCCATTCTCCCCAACGAGGACGGAGAAGAGAACACACCGGACATCGAGCTGCTGTATAAAGCGGTGCTGCAACAACCGGAAAAGATAAAGAGCATGTTTCAATGAAAATCCATCATACAAACAGAACTATGAACGCAACTTTTAATCTGAAACGCTTCCTGCTACTGGAACAATATAAAAGGAATGAGACCGGCAGGCACCTGCTTTGGTCGGCAGCCGTCGTATCGTTCATCTGCATCCTGTGCATTCTCTACGACATAAACCGCGGTGGAAGTTATTACGGCAAACATACCTCTGCCACCGAATTCTCCCGCTACGTACTATGGTTTATCCTCATGGCCCCCTGCCTGCTGGAAACAAATTTCAGCAAACGCAGCTCTACTCTCGATATACTGCTGCCGGCATCGGCATTCGAGAAGTTCCTGCATATCTGGATAAAATACCTGCTGCTGCTTCCCCTATTCTGCGGTCTACTGATAGCCTGCCTCAAAGGTCTGCTGTCCTTAAGCGGCAGCGAGTTCCTGCAGTATTTCGCAACGCACATCACGATGTTCCGGATACACAACACCCAGATACTGACCAATGTAATCCTGCATGCTTCCGCCTTCATCGGCTACTTCGCCTTCAGTCGGCAAGTCCTGCTGAAAAGTTTCACCATCTTTGTTGGCTCCATTGCCGTCTGCATAGGAATTGTAACTTTTGTGGCCTCCCTCATGCCCGAAGCCAGAGCGGACGGATACTGGATAGACAACATTGCCACATGGCCCAACACCAACTATCCGTTGTCGGCCGGTACACAAGCCATCGTGACTTTCTGCAATTATGCGGCTCCCATCAGTGTGCTGCTCGGTTCATGGGTATCGAGCTACTTCCTGCTCAAAGAAAAACAACTGTAGCCTATGGACTTCAAGACCAACAAACCGATATACCAGCAGATTGTAGATTTCTGTTTCAGCAAGATTCTCACCCGCGAATGGCGGGCAGAAGAGCGGGTGGTATCCGTGAGGGAGCTCTCCACACAACTGGCAGTGAACTCGCGTACCGTGTTGAAGGCCTATGAATACCTCCAGGCAGAGGGCATCATCTACCCGGAACGGGGAATGGGATTCTACCTCTCCAAAGATGCGGTGAAGAAAGTGATGCGAATACAGAAGAAAGAGTTTTTTGAAAACCAGCTTGCCGACATGTTCCGCAGCATGGAGCTGCTCGGCATCAGTATAGAAGAAATAACAGAACGATATAACAAACTTAAAAAAGACGGTTCATGAAGAGATACGCAAAGACTGCATTATGGATTACCTTCGGACTCCTCTTCGGACTTACGATTGTCAAAGTTTCGACACTGATGTACGAGATTTATTCCTTCATGCATTCCTAACTTTCATCGGACAGACGAGGAAAGTATAAACAACTGATATACAAGCTTCAGCATCTTCCCTTAACGGGAAGAGTGACTTTTGCATCCCTATCCAACAGTAACAGACTAATACAAACGATTATGAAAACCCAACTTTTTTTACTATTGCTTGCCCTCTCCGTACTCAGTACGCAGGCACAGAGCCTCTCCATCAAAGGACGCGTCACGGACGCCTCGCAAGAGGCAGTTATAGCCGCCAATGTGTCATTATGGACCATAGACTCTACTTTGGTGACCGGAGTAACCTCGGATGCACAAGGCAAGTTCGCCCTCCCTAAAATCAAGGCAGGCGATTACCGCCTTTCCATCTCCTTCATCGGCCTCCAAAGTGAAAACATACTGCTGAAACTGAATAAAAGCCTCGACCTGGGCGATGTACAGTTGCAGGAAGATGCCGTAAGCCTCGGTGAAGTGACGGTATCCGCCAGCAATGTGCTGCAGCGGGTAGACCGGCAAATCATCCTGCCTTCCGAAAGCCAGCTGAAACGCTCGTTCGGTGCCTACGACTTGCTGAACAATCTCGGCATTGCCCGTCTGCAAGTGGACAATCTGAGCAACAGCATGAGCGTCAGCAGTGGTGGGGCCGTACAAACCCGTATCAACGGCATTAAAGTGACAGACAAGGAGATAGCGGCCGTCAGAGCCAAAGACGTACTGCGTGTGGAGTTCATCGAAGACCCCGGCAAGCAGTACGGAGACGATGAACTGGGCGCCGTAGTCAACATTATCCTGCGCCGCCGCGAAACGGGCGGTGTTGTGAACTTCCAACTCTCCGATTCGCCCCACACCCTATGGGGAGAGAATTTCCTGAGCGCGAAGTTCAATTACAAGAACTCCGAATGGGGCATCGACTACTTCAACAAGAACGGCAAGTATCACAGCCGCCTCGAATCCCATGAAACCTTCTATCTGGGCGACCGTACCATCGACCGCATCAAGGAAGGCATCGAAGACGAGTCTCCCTCCCTGAGCTTCATCAACAACCTGAATCTGACGTACAATCTGACGAAAGCGGACAAATATGTATTCAATGCCATCTTCCGTAACAACCTCAGCAATGCCCCCTACCAGAATGAGCTGAACAAGATGTGGGCAGCGGGCAGCACGGAGTCCATCTATTCGTACGTCAACAACCACACATCCAGCTACTCTCCGGCGCTCGACCTTTACTTCCAGCATACCCTGCCCCATCAGCAGAGCATCCAGGTGAATGTAACGGGAACGCTCATCCATACCAAGAACAACCGGAAATACAAGGAGTACAAGGACGAGAACGCACCGCTGGCAGACATCCAGACATTAGTGGACGGCGACAAACGCTCCGTCATCGGCGAAGCCATTTATGAAAAGAACTTCAAGGAGGTGAAGCTGAGCGACGGTGTCCGCCACTATCAGATGCGGACGGAGAATGAGTATAAAGGTTCCAATCCCACCACTTCGAAGATGGACCAGTCGCAGACATCCGCTTTCTTCGAGGTGCAGGGCAAGGTAAAGGACTTCAGCTATGCGGGCAGCGTAGGCATGACACGTGCCTGGTTCAAGGAGAGCGAGGAAGAGCATGCTTACTATACCTTCACGCCCACCGTGCGGTTGAGCTATAATCTGAAGAAGGCGGGATTCCTGCGCTACCGGTTCAACATCAGTCCTGCCATACCGTCGCTCGGCTCGCTGACGGATGTAGAGCAGGCGATGGATACGATACAGATAGTCCGCGGCAACCCGTTACTGAAAACGTATCAACAGTTCACGAACTCCTTGTCTTACAGCTATTCGAAGAAGCAGTTCAACGCCAATCTGAGCGTGCGCCACCAGTATTATGACAATCCCATCATGGAAAGCATCTTCGTGGAGGACGGCAAACTGATACTGAAAGATGAAAACCAGCGGTCGTTCCAAAGCCTGAATGCGGAACTGATGGTCGGCATTAACGGCGCTACGCTGTTCGGGCTGAAGGATTTCCTGACGCTTTATGCTTCGGGAGGATATACGCGCAGTTGGTCGGAAGGTTTGAACTATAGCCATATGTACGATGAATTCTATTACAGCGTGATGGCGCAAGTGCAATATAAAGACTTCTCGCTGCTCGGGCAGTTCCGGAAAGTGCAGAACAATTTCTTCGGCGAAACCATCAAGAAGAACGAAAACCAGACGGCATTCATGGCAATGTACACCCGGCGGAACCTTCAGGCGGGAATCGGCATTATGTTTCCTTTCACCAATAACTATAAGGTGGGAAAAGAAAGAATCAGTGA
>NZ_JBCNZM010000124.1:0-14411 GCF_040227615.1 Bacteroides sp. RTP31139st1_H2_RTP31139_211217
GGCACCGATAGCTGCCGGAAGGCCGAAGCCCATAGTACCCAGGCCACCGGAAGTAACAATGCTACGTTCCTTGCTGTATTTGAAATAACGGGCGGACATCATCTGATTCTGGCCGACATCAGTCACCAATATCGCCTCGTTATGGGTAGCCTCACTCACAGCACGCACCACCTCACCCATGCTTAGCGCTTTTCCTGCCGGATGTAATTCCGGACGGATTACCTTTTCCTCTTCCACTTCCTCGTATTGCCGGAAACTGTCAATCCATTCCTGATGGTTGGCGGGTTCCAGCAATTGGGTAACGGCAGCCAGTGTCTCTTTGCAATCTCCCAGGACAGCAACATCAGTCTTTACATTCTTATCTATTTCGGCAGGGTCAATATCAAAGTGGATAATCTTCGCCTGCTTGGCATATGTTTCCAATTTACCCGTCACACGGTCATCAAAGCGCATGCCTACGGCGATAAGGACATCACATTTATTGGTATTGATATTGGGCCCCAGGTTACCGTGCATACCAAGCATTCCTTTGTTCAACGGATGGTTCGTAGGTAATGCGGAAAGTCCCAATAAAGTGCATCCGGCAGGCATTCCGGCTTTCTCAATGAAAGCACGAAGCTCTTGCTGGGCTTCTCCCAGCTCCACGCCTTGTCCAACCAGCACCAAAGGCCGTTTCGCACCATTTATTAATTCAGCAGCCTTCCGTATGGCCTCCGGCTCCATTTCGGGAACGGGAAGATAGCTACGGACATAGTCCACCTTAGTAGGCGCATATTCTGTTTTCTCCACTTGGGCGTTTTTAGCAAAATCCAGCACGACCGGTCCCGGACGTCCGCTCTTTGCCACATAGAAAGCACGTGCCACTGCCCAGGCCACATCTTCTGCACGACGAATCTGGTAACTCCATTTCGTGATAGGCTGAGTAATGCCTACCAAGTCCACTTCCTGAAATGCATCCGTACCCAAGAAGTTCGTCCCTACCTGGCCGGCAATGACAACGATAGGCGTACTGTCAATCATGGCATCTGCAATGCCCGTGATAGTATTGGTAGCACCCGGTCCACTGGTAACCAGACAAACGCCAACCTCGCCTGATACACGTGCAAAGCCTTGTGCCGCATGGGTTGCTCCTTGTTCATGACGAACCAAGATGTGGTTCAATTCCTTCCGATGGTCGTATAAGGCATCGAATACCGGCATGATGCTCCCTCCCGGATAACCGAAAATAGTCTTTACTCCCTGATGCTCCAGAGAGCGCATCAATGCTTCTGCGCCTGTTATTAGAGCCTCACCCCGACCCTCTCCTTGGGAGAGGGAGGAAAAGTTACTCTTTTTATTATTATCAGCCATACTTTATCTATTCATTATATTTAAAAGCTCAATAGTAGCTTGAAAAATTTGTTTCATTCTCTCCTCCCCTCGCTTTCGGAAAGGGGGGCTTTTAATCAATCAGCCTCACAGCCCCTTTGTCAGCGGAACTCACCATACTGGCATATGCTTTCAATGCTTTGGAGACTTCACGGTTGCGGGTTACCGGAGTCATAGGGCGTGCTGCAAGCTCTTCATCCGTCAACTTCACATTGATAGAACGGTTCGGTATATCAATTTCGATAATGTCCCCATCCTTAATCTTGCCGATATTACCACCGGCAGCCGCTTCGGGAGAAACATGTCCGATACTTAGTCCGGAAGTACCGCCACTAAAACGCCCGTCGGTAATCAATGCACACTCCTTACCCAGATGGCGGGATTTGATATAAGAAGTAGGATAAAGCATCTCTTGCATACCCGGTCCACCTTTCGGCCCTTCGTGAGTGATGACGACGACGTCTCCACTGACCACCTTTCCACCCAGAATACCGTCACAAGCCGCATCTTGTGAGTCGAAGACTTTCGCTGGCCCCGTAAATTTCCAGATACTCTCGTCTACACCGGCAGTCTTGACAACGCAACCGTCCTGAGCTATATTTCCCTTCAAAACCGCCAGACCGCCATCCTTGCTGTATGCATGTTCCAAATCACGGATACAACCAGTCGCACGGTCCGTATCGAGTTCCTTATAAGACGCATTTTGTGAGCCGAGTACCAGATTGAACTTTCCGGCTGCCGCACTGGAGTATTTCTTGATTGCCTCTTTACATACATTAGAGCTGGTAATACTATACCGGTCGATTGCCTCTGCCAACGTCATTCCATCCACACGGCGGACATTCGTATCGACCAATCCGCCCTTGGCAAGCTCATCCATGATGGCAATGATGCCACCGGCACGGTTAACGTCTTGTACATGATACTTTTGGGTATTGGGAGCTACCTTGCATAAGCAGGGGGTCTTGCGAGAGAGCATGTCAATGTCGTCCATCTTAAAATCCGCTCCGGCTTCGTGAGCCACAGCCAACAAATGAAGTACTGTATTAGTGGAACCGCCCATCGCAATATCCAGCGTCATGGCATTCAAAAATGCCTCGCGAGTAGCAATACTGCGCGGGAGTACACTCTCATCCCCTTCTTCATAATATCTAAAGGCATTCGCTACAATCAACTTAGCTGCATCCTCAAACAGTCTCTTGCGATTTTCGTGAGTGGCTACAATCGTGCCGTTACCGGGCAGTGCCAATCCAATCGCTTCATTCAGGCAATTCATGGAATTAGCGGTAAACATGCCTGAGCAGCATCCGCAAGTGGGGCAGGCATGTTGCTCAATCTGTGCCACCTCTTTATCGCCCACACTTTCATCAGCAGATTTAATCATAGCATCAATCAAATCCAAATGTTGTCCGTTCCATTCCCCGGCTTCCATCGGACCGCCTGAAACAAACACAGTCGGTATATTCAGCCTCATAGCCGCCATCAACATCCCCGGAGTAATCTTGTCACAGTTACTGATGCAAACCATAGCATCCGCCTTATGGGCATTTACCATATACTCCACACTATCGGCAATGATATCTCTTGAAGGCAGGGAATAAAGCATACCGTCGTGTCCCATAGCGATACCGTCGTCAATGGCAATCGTATTGAACTCCGCAGCAAAACACCCCAGCTTTTCAATCTCTTCCTTTACAAACTGGCCTATTTCGTGCAGGTGTACATGTCCGGGGACGAATTGTGTAAATGAATTGACTATAGCGATAATGGGCTTACCCATCTGTTCCTTCTTCATACCATTCGCCGTCCACAATGCACGGGCTCCCGCCATGCGGCGACCTTGTGTGCTGAACGAGCTGCGTAACTGATGCTTCATTTTCAAATCTCCTTTTAATGAAAAAGCCTCTCCCACTATAGTGAGAAAGGCTTAATAAATTATCTTCTAACGTACGAATACATACATAACCTTTCTCACGCTCTTGATGCCACCACCACGACGCGAATAATATGCAGGACTGCCAGGTTAATAGATGTATGTAAATTCATAACTTAATTCTTCTTTTTTGTTTCAAACGTGCTGCAAAGGTAAGGGCTTTTTTATAATCTCCAAACAAATTGAAGAAAAAAATAAGATAAATATGAATAATCGTAAGAAAAAATCGCCCTAAAATCCTATTTTATCACTTAACAGTTCTAAATAGAACCATTCAGACAGCCAATGTAAATGTATTGCCAATCATTGAAACCATTTAATAATCTGAAAATTACCAAAGGCTCTCTACATCCCGAAACAAATAATTCGTATCTTTGTCTCTTCAAATACTCAAAAAAACAGTATTTACTAATTAAATAAAGATAGAAAATTAATGGAAACAGTAGAAAACAAGTACATCACCGTAGCATATAAGCTGTACTCAATCGAAAACGGAGAAAAAGATTTCGAAGAAGAAGCACCCGTAGAGCATCCTTTCCAGTTTATCTCAGGTCTGGGAATGACACTCGAACCTTTTGAAGCCCAGATAAAAGACTTGCAGATAGGCGATAAATTCGACTTTACCATTCCGGCATCAGAAGCTTATGGTGAATATGACGACGACCATGTCATTGACCTCCCCAAAGAAATCTTCATGATAGAAGGAGAATTCGACAGCGACCGTGTAGTGGAAGGCGCTGTCATCCCCTTGATGACTTCTGAAGGTCAACGCATCAATGGAAGTGTAGTAGAAGTAAAGGAAGACGTAGTTGTAATGGACATGAATCATCCACTCGCAGGTTGTGATTTGAACTTTACCGGAGAAGTGGTGGAAAGCCGCCCGGCCACGAACGAAGAGCTTGCTGAAGTTGCCCGTATGATGGGTGGCGGTTGTGGTAGCTGCGGTTGTGGTGACTGTGGCGACGGATGCGGCGACCATGAATGTGGAGGCGGATGCTGCCACTAAAGAATTAAAAATTAAAGAATTAAAAATTAAAGAATCAGACTACACAGTATTAAGCATGCCGCATGGTAATTCTTTAATTTTTAATTCTTTAATTTTCAAATTCTATATTATTTACTTGTCATTATCTCCAATACCAATTTATCAGTTTCATTCATTCCTTTAGAACCGATTTTTGTCAGATTACGGATACTTTGATCCACATCCTCATCAATAATACCTTCTACGGAAGTCACACAACGGTTTTCCATGGCCATGATGGCTGAAAGCACTGCGGTTGAAACTCCGGTGGTTACTTTCAATGCACAACTGGGCTTGGCACCATCACAAATCATTCCGGTAAGATTGGCAATCATGTTCTGTACAGCATATGCCACCTGTTCATAAGTTCCTCCCATTAGCCAAGTTATACCGCAACTGGAACCCGTAGCAGCAACCACACAACCGCATAAGGCAGATAAGCGTCCCAAACTCTGCTTGATATAAATTACCGTCAAATGGCTCAACATCAAGGCGCGTATCAATTCTTCCTCCGATTTTCCGTTTTCTTCGGCATAAATCAAAACCGGCAACGTAGCGGATATACCTTGATTACCGCTTCCTGAATTACTCATGACCGGAATCATAGCTCCTGCCATACGGGCATCGCAGGCACCGGAAGTATAAGAAAGAATATGGGAAAAAACACTATCCCCCATAACCTTGTGCTCATAAGTACCGCGAAGGATTTTTCCCAGACCATGTCCGTAATCACCCTCAAAAGAACGTTCTGCAGCCGCCTTATTCAGACGGGCCGTTTCAAGGATAAAACGGATGTCGTCTAATGGGGTTGTCATGGCGAAGTCATACACTTTGCGTAAAGTCAAGTCCAATACATCCTCCTCTTCGATACAAGAGGCAATTTGTTTGTCCAATAAGATGTCACCGTTGCGCGTTATATAAGTAAAGCAAGTATGCCCACCGGCAATAATAGCTGTTGCCTTGTCCGTATCAGCTTCACAACATACTTCTATATAAAGCTTCTCTTCCATATCGTTTTTTAAAGATATATGAATGCGCTTTTCTTCTATGAAACGCTTTCCTGCCTCCACTGCATCAGGAGTACTTTCTTTCAAAACCTCCAATTGATATGCCGACTTACCTATTAAGGCGCCAAGCGCCACAGCAATCGGTAATCCAATCATCCCCGTACCTGGAATACCCACTCCCATTGCATTTTTCAGAATATTGGCACTCAGCAATACAGTTATCTTTTCGGGACGCTTATTCAGCACTTCCGCAGCCTTTGCTACACACAATGCCACAGCTATAGGTTCTGTACAACCAATGGCAGGAATTACTTCAGATTTAACCAAAGCAATAATCTGTCGTCTTTCCGTTTCTGTCATATCATTTCTACAATTTGATTATTTATCATGCAAATGTAGGAAAAAACAAACAAAAATCCCTCCTCTATAACCTGAAAATCAGGAGACAAAGGAGGGAAAATTCCATATCGAAAAAAAAGTTATTTAGCGGCAGTCAAGTTCAAACCAACTTCCAAACGAGTTGTTTCATTAATTATTTCAGGTAAACCCTTCAACATACCTTCTGCCATACCGGCCATACTTCCAAAATCAGGATCAGCTTTCATTGCTTCGATAAGCATATTCACAAACTCCTCATCCGAGAATAAAGGAGCAACTATATTTTTCATCAAAGGCAATAACAAATCCGTATTCAAATAAGCCTTTAATTTACCTTCGTTCTTTTCGTAAGTCAAAGGCACACCGTCAGTTACCAAAGGAAGCAAAGACGTAACAGCCTGAGACAAGATTTCACTCATATCGATAGCCTTGGTAGAACTGCCCAGACGTTTTACATTGGCGATGATAGCATCCAGATTCAAATATACCTTCATTTGGGTATCACTGAGAACCACATATTGTGCAACATTCGCAGGAGTCTTAACAACAGAGGTACCTCCCTGAGCGGCATCAACATAAGAAGCAGAAATATTACCGTCAGCACCCAAAGTAATATCATGCAACACACTACACAACATATCTTCTACATTCACTTTATCATCACCACCTGCGTCAATTAAAGGCATACGAAGAGCTAACGTCAAAATTGTTTGAATCGGTAGCCCCCAGCCAGGCATTACCTCTACATTCTTATTGGATTCCCAAATCAAATGAATCGGTTCTTCCGTATAATCAGAATTAAGGGGTGTAGGAACCCAAGTTGTTCCGGATAAAGCGGAATTTTTCAATGCGACATTAGTTAAATCCAATTTCAAGGAAGAAGCAGTAACCTTTCCTGCATAGTCAAAAGTACAATAATCGGTCTCACTTGTGCCGGAAAACGAACATTCGTCACCTTGTATATTCAAAGTAACCGGAAGGGTTACAACCGGAGAACCCGGGAATACGCCTGCGCCAAAAGAACCGGAAGCCGCTTCACGTGTAAGAATACCGGAAAGATCCAAATTGCCAGCCAATACCAAAGTAGCCTTGGTTGCATCAGAAGCATCCGGAGTAAAAGTTACTTTCTTTCCCAACATTGTTCCACCGTTATAAGTCAAGTTCAAACCTGTTGCAACTGTAAACTCTGTTTGCGGCACAGGACATACTACCTTGTCATCGTCATCATCACTACAAGCCGTGAATAAACTCATTGAACAGATCAATGCAAATAAATAAAATAAATTCTTTTTCATACTTTCTTGAGTACTTGTTTAGTTAATAAAAAGCTTCCCAAGGGAGCTATTAATTTCCCATTTTAAATCAAAGGTGCAAAGTAACACTTTTTAAGGTTACAGTACAAGGTCTTTTCTAAAAAATAAATGTTCCTTTTTTCATCATTACGAGTGAAATTCGGATGCAGATTTCATAAAGAGTAAGCCATTTTTATAAAGAACAAGCCATTGGCCAAACTCTGGCAAAGGCAGGCAACTTTATGCGGAAAAGACTTTTTATCTTATTTCCTTAAACGTTTTATGAAAAAAAGTTGTTATCTTTATAAAGTCAAAAGCATTTCTTATAAAGCGTATTGGCACATTAACCTCATATATAAACCTTTAAAGCATTTGATATGTTCAACTCATTTGGAAATATTCTCCGTCTTACCAGTTTTGGGGAATCGCACGGTAAGGGTGTGGGAGGAGTTATAGACGGATTCCCTGCAGGAATAGTCATTGATATGGATTTCGTCCAGGCAGAACTCGACCGACGCCGCCCCGGACAGTCACGTATCACTACCGCCCGGAAAGAAGGTGATAAAGTGGAGTTCCTCTCCGGCATCTTCGAAGGAAAATCCACGGGCTGCCCCATAGGATTCATTGTATGGAACCAAAACCAGCATTCTGACGATTACAATAATCTGAAAGAAGTCTACCGCCCGTCACACGCCGACTATACTTATAAAGTAAAATATGGCATCCGCGACCACCGCGGAGGCGGACGTTCATCAGCCCGTGAAACAATCTCGCGTGTAGTAGCGGGTGCCCTGGCCAAATTGGCGCTGAAGCAGCTGGGTATACACATCACGGCGTACACTTCACAAGTAGGTCCTATCCGCCTTGAAGAAAACTATACCGCATACGACCTCGACCTGATAGAGACCAATCCGGTCCGCTGCCCCGACCCGGCGAAGGCAAAAGAAATGGAAGAACTCATCTTCAAGATAAAGGGAGAAGGAGATACGATCGGAGGAGTGGTGACCTGTGTCGTCAAAGGATGCCCCATCGGACTGGGACAACCCGTATTCGGCAAACTCCATGCAGCACTCGGAGCCGCCATGCTCAGCATCAATGCAGCAAAAGCATTCGAGTATGGAGACGGCTTCAAGGGATTAAAGCAGAAAGGCTCGGAACAGAATGATGTGTTCTACAATAACAACGGACGTATCGAAACCCGCACCAACCATTCGGGCGGCATACAAGGTGGAATCAGCAACGGGCAAGACATCTATTTCCGTGTAGCCTTCAAACCCGTGGCAACCGTACTGATGGAACAACACACCGTGAACATTGACGGTGTAGACACCACCCTGAAAGCCCGAGGACGCCATGACCCGTGCGTATTGCCACGCGCAGTACCCATCGTGGAAGCAATGGCAGCAATGACATTGCTGGATTATTACCTGATTGACAGAACAACTCAGCTATAATATTCACCTATGGAAATAAAGAAATATATTACAGAGAACGAGTCTAAAATGCTGGAAGACTTGTTCAGCCTCATCCGTATTCCAAGCATCAGTGCCAAACCCGAGTATCACGACGATATGCTTGCCTGCGCCGAACGCTGGGCACAGTTGCTGCTCGAAGCCGGAGCGGATGAAGCCCTCGTAATGCCCTCCAAAGGCAACCCGATTGTTTTTGGACAGAAAATCGTAGACCCGGACGCCAAGACCGTATTGGTATATGCCCACTACGACGTGATGCCGGCCGAACCTCTCGAACTTTGGAAAAGCGAACCCTTTGAGCCGGAAATACGCGACGGACATATCTGGGCACGTGGTGCTGATGATGACAAAGGGCAATCTTTCATACAAGTGAAAGCGTTTGAATACCTCGTCAGAAACGGACTGCTGCAAACCAACGTAAAATTCATCTTCGAAGGAGAAGAAGAAATCGGCTCGCCCAGCCTGGAAAGCTTCTGCCAGGAGCACAAAGAGTTGCTGAAAGCAGACGTCATTCTGGTTTCGGACACCAGCATGCTTGGTGCAGACCTGCCTTCACTGACCACCGGACTGCGCGGACTGGCCTATTGGGAAATAGAAGTGACCGGCCCCAACCGCGACCTACACAGCGGTCACTTCGGCGGTGCTGTTGCCAACCCCATCAATGTACTTTGCCAGATAATCAGCCAAGTGACGGACGCAGAGGGACGTATCACCGTACCGGGCTTCTATGACGATGTGGAAGAAGTTCCCCAAACCGAGCGCGACATGATAGCCCGCATTCCTTTCGACGAAGAGAAATACAAAAAGGCTATCCATGTAAAAGCACTTTTCGGAGAGAAAGGTTACAGTACGCTGGAACGTAACAGTTGCCGTCCGTCTTTCGACGTATGCGGCATCTGGGGCGGATATACGGGTGAAGGGTCCAAGACCGTGCTCCCATCCAAGGCATACGCCAAGGTATCCTGCCGGTTGGTTCCCCACCAGGACCACCACAAGATATCCCGGCTCTTTGCCGACTACATTCTGGACATAGCGCCGGATTCAGTACAGGTAAAAGTCACTCCGATGCATGGAGGCCAAGGATATGTATGTCCCATCACCCTACCCGCCTACCAAGCCGCCGAAAAAGGTTTTGAAAAAGCTTTTGGAAAGAAACCGCTGGCAGTGCGTCGGGGTGGAAGTATCCCCATCATCTCCACTTTCGAGCAAGTACTGGGCATCAAAACCGTTCTGATGGGCTTCGGGCTCGAATCCAACGCCATCCACTCACCTAATGAGAATATACCATTGGACATCTTCCGTAAAGGAATAGAAGCTGTTGTCGAATTCTACCTCAATTATAAATAAAACAAGAAAATCAGGATGAAAGACTTCCAAATTCAAGCCATCGGCCTGATGTCCGGCACTTCCCTTGACGGGCTGGACGTATGTTGTTGCACTTTCCGGCAGCAAGCCGGAAAATGGTCTTTCCACATAGACTGTGCAAAAGGCTATAGCTACCCCGACGCCATGAAGCAGATATTGGGTACCGGTGCACAGACAATGAGTGCTTTGGAGTTCATCACTTTCCACAGCTCCTATGGAAAGTTTCTCGGTGAACGTGTCAACGAGTTCATGCAAGAATTTGGAGTCCACCCCGATATTATCGCCTCCCACGGGCATACCATCTTCCATGAGCCTCAAAAGAGAATCATGTACCAAATAGGTGACGGAGCCGCCATTGCCGCTGAAACCCGTATACCTACCGTTTCGGATTTCCGGCGGCTGGACATCATGCTGGGTGGGCAGGGCGCTCCACTCGTACCTATTGGCGACCGGTTGCTTTTTGCCGACTACGACTTCTGTTTGAATATCGGCGGTTTCTCCAACATCTCATTCGAGCAGGACGGGCGGCGCATCGCTTTTGACATCAGTCCGGTGAATTACGTCATCAACCATTACTGCCGGCAAATAGGATTGGAATTTGACCGTGACGGCGAGATAGCACGGCAAGGCAACATCTGCCAAGAACTGCTGGACGAACTGAACGGAATGGATTTCTACCATCAGTCCGGACCGAAGTCATTGGGACGGGAGTGGGTGGAAACGCTGGTATATCCCATGCTCGAGCGTTATGGCTTGAGTATGGAGAATATGCTACGTACCTTTTACGAGCATGCCGCCTGGCAAATATCACGCATCATCACCGCCCGCCCCTTGCCCGATGGTAACGGAAAACTGCTGATTACCGGCGGAGGTGCATTCAACAAGTTCCTCATAGAACGTATCGACGCCTTGTGTCCGTGTGAAATCGTGATTCCCAGCCGGCAAATCATAGAATACAAGGAAGCCCTAATCTTTGCTTTCCTGGCTGCCCTCTATATGGCGGACACACCCGGATGCCTCGCCTCGGTGACGGGAGCCACGACAGATAATATCGGAGGGATGCTGTTTAAAATATAGTCAATTTTACCATTATGGAAAAATCAAAAGACACCTGGACCGTCTTATCCAGCGAATACCTTCATCGGGCTCCGTGGCTCACTGTGCGTAAGGACCATGTAGTGCTGCCCAACGGCAACCACATCCCCTCCTATTATATATTGGAATATCCAAACTGGGTGAATACCATCGCCATCACCCGTAATGGACAATTTGTCTTTATCCGCCAATACCGGCATGGCATACAAGAAACGTCCTATGAGCTCTGTGCAGGGGTATGCGAAGAAGAGGACGGCTCTCCGATGGTTTCCGCACAACGGGAACTTTTGGAAGAAACCGGCTATGGAAACGGAGTATGGAAAGAGTTCATGCAAATCTCTCCCAATCCAAGTACCCACACCAACATTACCTACTGTTTCCTGGCTACGGACGTGGAGAAAATCTCCGAGCAACACTTGGAAGATACGGAGAACCTGACCGTACACCTGCTTTCCTTGCAGGAGGTCAAGGACTTGCTGCAACAAGGAAGCATCCGCCAGGCGCTGATGGCTGCTCCCCTCTGGAAATACATGGCGGAGAGAATTATTTAATGTGATTACCCTTATTCAAACGGCTTGCGGAATGTACATCCGGATTTCCATTCGGAACAACCGTAAGCCGTTTTCCCCTTGATAACGGTACCTTTTCCGCAAAGCGGACAAGGCTGGCCGACGAAGTCATCAGCTTGTACGGAAGCCTCCGTACTTGAAGCTGCCACAGCGCCCGAAGCCTGCTCCGTCTTTTTACCTGCGGCGGCAGACTTTCTCGGTGTTCTTTTCTTCGGCTCCTTTTTCGGCTTATCGGCAGCCTCTGTCTTGGCAGAAACCTTACTGCCCTTTTCGGGAGCAGGCGCTTGGATGGTGATGTGGCGGTTGCTGTTATCAGAAAGTACACTCATCACGACTTCCGATACCATCTGCTTCAATTCTTCCAAGAATTGTCCGGCATTATATGTCCGCCTTTCTATCTCACGTAGCTTTTTCTCCCAGATACCGGTCAGTTCCGCCGACTTCAACAGCTCCTCATGGATAATCTGTATCAGCTCCACACCGGTAGGGGTGGCTATCAGGTTCTTCTTTTCCTTGCGGATATAGTTTCGCTTGAACAGCGTCTCGATGATGGCTGCACGGGTAGATGGACGACCGATACCGTTTTCCTTCAGCGCATCACGCAGTTCGTCGTTATCCACCAGCTTGCCCGCCGTTTCCATAGCACGCAGCAGGGTGGCTTCCGTATAAGGCCGGGGCGGCTGCGTCCACTTCTCATACAAATCGGGGACGTGCGGTCCGCTTTCTCCTTTCACAAAAGCCGGAAGCACATTCTCCTCTTCTCCCTTCTCCTCTTTCTCCTCCTGCGATTGTGCCGAGGGGATGCCGAAGATAATACGCCAACCCGGTTCCAGAATCTGCTTGCCGGTAGCCTTGAACTCTATGCTCTCTACCTCGCCCAATACGGTGGTAGTGGCAAACTTACAATCGGGATAGAATACAGCAATGAAACGGCGTGCTATCAAATCGAATACGCGACGCTCCATATCCGTCAGATTCTGCGGATGCTGACCGGTAGGAATAATGGCGTGGTGGTCTGTTACCTTCGAGTTATCGAAAACCTTTTTGGACTTCAACAATGCAGTTCCTGTCAAAGGGGCTGTAAATGTCTCGTAATCACGCAGACCTTTCAAGATGCCGGGGCATTTGGGATAGATGTCATCACTCAAATAGGTAGTGTCTACACGTGGATAGGTAGCCACTTTCTTCTCATACAAAGACTGGATGATTTTCAGCGTCTCATCAGCGGAATAGGCAAACTTCTTGTTACATTCCACTTGCAAAGAAGTCAAGTCAAACAAGCGGAGTGGCGCCTCCCTCCCCTCTTTCTTGGTGACATCCGTCACGGTAAAAAGAGAATTCTTAATCTGGTCCAATAAAACAAGCCCACGTTCGCGGTCGGTAATGGGGTCGATACCCCGATTCTCTTCTTCTTTTTTAGGTTTCTTCCCGGCAGCTATAGCCTCTTTCTGCTTCTCGGCTTCCAATACCAGTTCCTCCTCACTTTTCCGGAGGATGGTGGAGAAAGTGGTATCTCGATAGACGGTCTTCAGTTCCCAGTATTGCTTGGGAACAAAATTCTGTATTTCCAACTGACGGTTTACAATCAGCGCCAGTGTCGGCGTTTGCACACGGCCGATAGAAAGTACCTGCCGGTTCTGCCCATACTTCATGGTGTAGAGGCGGGTGGCATTCATCCCGAGCAGCCAGTCGCCAATGGCACGCGACAAGCCTGCTTCGTACAAAGGCTGGAAATCCGACGCATCGCGCAGCTTGGCAAAGCCCTCACGGATGGCTTCCTCTGTCAATGAAGATATCCAAAGACGTTTCACCGGGCAACGTGCCCCGGCTTTCTGCATCACCCAGCGCTGTATCAATTCTCCTTCCTGCCCGGCATCACCGCAGTTTATAATCATATCGGCATGTTGCATGAGGTTCTCTATCGTATGGAACTGGCGCTCGTATGTGGGATTGCTAATCAGCTTAATGCCGAAACGGGGAGGTATCATGGGGAGGCTTCCCAAACTCCATGACTTCCAGTTAGGGGTATATTCATGCGGCTCCTTCAGCGTACAAAGATGGCCAAATGTCCAGGTCACCTGGTATCCGTTTCCTTCGATGTATCCGTCCTTCTTTTCTTTCGCTCCCAATACATCGGCTATGTCACGCGCCACAGAGGGCTTTTCGGCAATACAAACTATCATTCGTTATTCTTTTAGCGGGACAAAGGTAATAAAAAGGGGGCAAGAACGAAACTATAAGCAAGAAACGATAACATAGACCAGGTGATTTTTCTCCCCCAAAGCTGACGTACGGACATAAAAAAAGGAGTACCGCTGTACTCCAACCTTTGTTAACCTTAAATCTAATACTATGAAAAACACATTGCAAAGATACGGACTTCTGATAAATCTGCAAATTATCCAACTAAAAAAGTATGTTCTATAACACAGATTAAGAAAAAGGGACGGATATGTAAACACATACCGTCCCTCTTTTAACATTTAACGTGTCGGATTATTCTTCATCCAACAAGATTTCCAATATCTGGCAAGCAGCCTTGGCAACCGGAGTACCGGGGCCAAAGATGGCAGCTACACCTGCCTTGTAAAGGAAGTCATAGTCTTGTGCGGGAATTACACCACCGGCAATCACTACGATATCCTCGCGTCCCAACTTCTTGAGCTCTTCGATAATCTGCGGAACCAATGTCTTGTGTCCGGCAGCCAATGAAGAAACCCCTACTACATGAACGTCGTTCTCAACCGCTTCACGGGCAGCCTCGGCCGGTGTCTGGAACAAGGGTCCCATATCCACATCGAAGCCACAGTCGGCATATCCGGTTGCAACAACCTTGGCACCGCGGTCGTGACCGTCCTGGCCCATCTTGGCTACCATGATACGAGGCTGACGTCCCTCTTTCTTCGCA
>NZ_JBCNZM010000125.1:0-11144 GCF_040227615.1 Bacteroides sp. RTP31139st1_H2_RTP31139_211217
CGGTTTTCCCCACTCTTCATCGTGGTATTTCACATACAGCTCGTCGGTTCCGCACCAGCCGCAACGTCCGTTTATAAAGTCTTGCATAAGCGTAATTAATATATGTAATGAAGTGCTAAGATATTGTTTTCATTGCGAACAAACAAATCTATCCATTCAGAATGGACAGTTCTCATATTCTTTCTTACTTTTGCAAAAAGGTAACGGGTGGTTTGAACGCCTGAAAAACAAGAAAATTAATAATAAAGAATGGAAAAGACTTGGAGATGGTTTGGCAAGAAAGACAAGATAACCCTTGCCATGTTGCAACAGATAGGAGTGGAAGGCGTTGTCACTGCCTTGCATGAAGTTCCCAACGGTGAAATATGGACGTTGGAAGCCATTGAAGATTTGAGGGATTATATTGAATCCTTCGGATTGCGCTGGTCTGTAGTAGAAAGTCTGCCGGTGTGCGAGGCTGTCAAATATGCGGGGAGTGAGCGTGACCGATTGATAGAGAACTACAAGATAAGCCTTGCCAATCTCGGCAAGGCAGGCATCCGGACGGTATGTTACAACTTCATGCCGGTGATTGACTGGATTCGCACGGACTTACAACATCCCTGGGAAGACGGGACATCTTCTCTTTATTTCGACAGAATCCGTTTTGCCTACTTCGACCTGAAGATATTGGAACGGGAGAATGCGGAAGCCGATTATTCTCCGGAAGAGCTGGACAAGGTGGCAGAACTGGATAAGGTGATTACGGAGTCTGAAAAGGCAGAGCTGGTAGATACGATTATCGTAAAGACACAAGGATTCGTAAATGGCAACATCAAGGAAGGTGACAAGGAGCCGGTAACCCTGTTCAAACGTTTGCTGGCGCTATACAAAGGGATAGACCGGGAGGCTCTGCGCGAGAATATGCGTTATTTCTTGTCTGCCATCATGCCGGTATGCGAGGAATATGGGGTGAATATGTGTGTACACCCCGATGACCCTCCTTTTCAGGTATTGGGGGTGCCGCGCATTGTGACAGACGAGGCAGATATTGCCTGGATACTGAGTGCAGTGGACAATCCCCATAATGGCCTGACTTTTTGCGCCGGTTCATTGAGTGCGGGTGAACAGAATGATACCCGTGAACTGGCAAGGAAGTTTGCCAGGCGTACCCACTTTGTGCATTTGCGCAGTACGAAGGCAATACCGGGTGGAAACTTTATCGAAAGTTCCCATCTGGAGGGAAGGGGACACCTCATTGATTTGATTCGTATCTTTGAGAAAGAAAATCCGGGATTGCCGATGCGTGTGGACCACGGTCGCATGATGTTGGGCGACGAGGATAAAGGGTACAATGCAGGTTATTCTTTTCATGGCCGTATGCTGGCATTGGCTCAAGTGGAGGGAATGCTGGCTGTGGTAGACGATGAATTGTACGGAAAATCTGTTTGATTGATTTTAAGTTAGGCATGGATTACGCGAAAAATCATGGATATTCTTCATTTATTATCCATGATTTTTCATGTAATCCGTGTCTAAAGAATCTATTAGTGTTGTAAATCCGGCTTAATAGTTGAAAGCCTTGGATTTTACGTAAACCTTGAAGTCTTTGATTCCACCCGGTACCTCGCTTTCCATTCTGGGTAGATATTGTATGCCGGTCAGGGTGCGGGTACTACCCAAGTCAATCACGACAGAATGCGGGTATGGAGTGTCTTTTGTTGTGCTCCAATAGGTTGATTCCTGGAGGTCGAAGATTTTGTCCGCAGAACAGTTGACGTGGGATACGTCTTCGCTGTCGGCATAATTGACAATCCAGGGTTCGCGTGACAGACGTTCCCCATTCTCATCCAGCAGATACATTTCGGCAATGCAAGCCAGGTCTTTTCCATCTTGTGCACTCAAGGCTTCCAGGCAGACATAACGTCCGGTGACGGGTTGGTCGAATTTGCGTTCCTGCCAACCGTTGCCGGGATTGAAGCTGCCGGAGAGGACGGGCTGCTCACCGGACAAGTCGAGATTTTCACCCTCATTGCGGTGCGTCAGCGGTTTGGTGACGAGCAACTGGTCCAGTAATGGCTCGCTCAGTCCTTCGGACTTAACTTCTTTGGGACCGATGATGTCGAAGACAATCACTTCATTCTCACCTTTCTTCAACCAGCATCCCGGGATGTAGAGGGTCTGTTGCGGGCCGATTTCCCAAATGCGTCCCATGGCGTGCCCGTTGACGTAGACAAGTCCCTTGCCCCAAGTCTCGAAGTTTAGGAATGTGTCGCTGGGCTTGTTCACCTTAAAGGTGGCACGGTAGCAACCCGGAATGCGTTGTCCTAACTCATCTTTCAGTGAGCCGATGGGCTGGAACTTCATGTTCTTATAGAAATCGTATGTATCTTCGAGATTATAGACTTCCCAATCCTTCAGGTTGCAGGTGAAAGGACGGCCGTCGATGTCTACGGTAAGTTCTACGCTTTGGGTGATACCCTTGAAGTCCTTGATGGCACGTCCAAAGTTGATGCGGCCCATGGCTTCTACCAGAATGTCGAGGCGTGCACCTTTGGGGCAGGCGGGGAATTCCAGTTGCTTTTCACCGTTGCGGCGGTCCAGTTTGCCGATGTATTTGCCATCCAGGAAAACTTGGGCATAATCGTGCGCATCGTTCACAGTGAGCAGGGACGGGGTTTTCATCTCGGGCAGTGTGGTGCGGTAGAGAATACTTCCGAATCCCTGGTTATATTCCTCCATGGTACGGATATTGCGGTCTTTCTTGGCAGCAGGAAGATTGTCGAACAAAGGAGCCATCTCTGTAAATTGGAAAGACGGAATACGGATGGGCTTGATTAAAGCGGGAACTTTAGCCTGCTTCTCGCCGTTCATGTATTTGGACAATGCTTTTCGCAATTCCCAGTATTTGGGAGTGGTCTGTCCCGATTCGCTGATGGGGGCGTCGTAGTCGTAAGAGGTTACGTCAGGGGCGAATCCGGGTGAGTTGGCTCCTGCCCAGTGTCCCCAGTTGGTCCCTCCGTGGGTCATGTAGAGGCTGAAGGAGATGCCTTTGGACAACATCTCGTCAATGCCGGCAATCATGTCGGCAGCCGGACGGGTTTCGTGGTTGGCTCCCCACTTGTCGAACCAGCCGCTCCAGAATTCGGAGCACATCAGCGGGCTATCAGGACGGAGTTTCTTCAGCGGTGCAAACTGTTGGTCGATGTTGGCTCCTGTACCGAAGTTCATGGTCCATACCAGGTCGTGGAGTCCGTTCTTGGTGAAGTTGGACGCCCAGTCGCATTGGAACAGTGCTACGCCGGGGTAGTTGGCGCGTACGATGTCGCGGATTTGCGATACGTAGCCTTTGTCTTCCCCGTAGGAGCCGTATTCGTTCTCTACTTGTACCATGATGATGGGACCTCCGTTCTGTATGGTCATACCGGCTACCTGCTCGGCAACGGCTTTTTCGAAGATACCTACACGCTCCATAAAGTAGGGGTCGGATTCGCGCAGGCGGATATCTTTTTTCTTGAGTAACCACCAGGGCAGTCCGCCCATTTCCCATTCGGCACAGACATACGGTCCCGGGCGCAGGATGACATACATGTCGTTCTGCTGGCATAGGCGGCAGAATTCCGCCAGGTCATTCTGTCCGGTGAAGTCGAACACTCCCGGCTGAGACTCGTGGGAGTTCCAGAATACATAAAGGCAGATGGTGTTCATGCCCAGTGCCTTGCATAGCTTGATGCGTTGGTCCCAATAGGCTTTGGGGATACGTGGATAGTGCAGCTCTGCGGCTTTGATGACAAACGGCTTGCCATTCAATAGGAATGTTCCTTTGCCGGCAGAGAAGTCGCCTTGTCCTTCCCATTGGGTACGCGGGTCCCAGCTGTCGCGCCAGGGTATCGCGATTGTGCCGTCCTTGCCGAATTCAAGCGGGAGCCATACGTAGCGTGAGTCCTCAAGGTTTTTCTTTTTCCAGCGGTCGAACATGGCAATGTAGGCATTTCCTTTTCCGTATACTTGCTGCACGTAAGTGCTTTGTGCATAGAAGGTCTTATCTGCATCAGGACCGGTACACGGATTGCCGATGGTAGTCCATTGCCCCATGATGGAGTCGGCCACAGCCAGTTCGGCAACATTGGGATCCCAGCCGGTACAACCGGAAGAGAGCATATAGTACTTGCCGTTATACTTGAATACGGCGGGTGCTTCGCGGCTTTGCTTCACGAAATTGCGTGTATAGCGACCAGTGGGCTTCAGGTAGTCATCCGTTAGTTCGCTTATATATAAGGTAGCGTTGTTTTCCGACGAGTAGAACTGATATGCCTTGCCGTTATCATCAACGAACACTGTTTGGTCGCGGCTCATCGCACCGTTGGGACGGAAGCTGCCTACATAGGTGAATGTCCCGGTAGGAGAATCGCTGATCGCTACGCCGGCACATGCCTTACTGTAGTCGGCGCTTTCCACATGCGCCCACATGACGAATTTCTTTGTCTTTTCGTTGTAAATCACTTTGGGACGTTCCAACACCTTGCTGGGGTGCAGGTCGTGTTTCTCGTCATCTTTCACGGCAGGAAGTACAATACCCTCGAACTTCCAGTTCAGCAGGTCTTTTGAAGAGTAGCAGCTGACACCGGTTACGTCGGTGCGGTAGCATTCCCACGTAGCCCATTCGGGCAGGATGGTTTCCCCTTTTTTGTATTCGCCATACCAATAGTAGGTCCCTTCGTGGTAAAGAAGGCCGCCGCCATGGGCGTTGATGGGATTGCCGTCGGTGTCTTTCCATACTTCCCCGGGTATGATTGCGGCATTTTTCGTTTGTGCTTTTGTTTTTGCAGATGGCAGGCAGCAAAGGCAGGCCAGCAATGCAAAACTCCAAATAATTTTCCTTTTCATTTAAGAATTCGGTATTAGATAATTAATAAATCGTTTATGTTTTGGGCAAAGATATGCGAAAGTTGAGAAATGGAGGGTATGTAAATGTGTCAAAAAGGAGAGATTATAGCTCTAATCTCTCCTTTTTGTGATGTTTTTCGGTCTTTTCTATTTGGTTTGTACTTGTTTCATCACCCGGAGGAAATTTCCACCCCATATCTTGGCGATGTCTGTTTCTGTAAATCCATGTTCCAGCAGACGGACGGTGATATTGATGAAATCATTGTCCCCATTGCATCCTTTGACCCCGCCTCCACCGTCGAAGTCCGAGCCAATGCCCACGTGGTCTATGCCTGCCACTTCAACCATGTGCAGCAGGTGTTTCATGAAGTCCGTAAGGTTGGTTTTCTTGGCATCCGGGTTCAGAAACTCGTCTACCAGGCAGGCTTGAGCCACACCGCCATGTGCGGCAAGGGCGCGTAGCTGTTCGTCGGTCAGATTGCGGTCGTGTCTGTAGATGGCGCTTGCAGAGGAGTGGGAGACTATGACCGGTGCTTTTGAATATTTCAGTACATCCCAGAAGGTGCTTTCGGCTGCATGGGAAAGGTCTATCATTATTCCCAGCCGGTTCATTTCTTTCACCACTTTTCTACCGTAAGGACTTAAGCCGTTCCAACGGGCAGTCGTGTCCGAAGAACTGTCGCAGATGTCATTGTTGCGGGTGTGGCAAAGGGTGATGTAGGTAACGCCTGCATCATGGAAACGGGTGATATTCTTCAAATCCTTGCCGATGCCGTATCCGTTTTCGATGCCAATATAAAAGGCTTTCTTTCCTTCGGTCTTGAGCCTGGACAAATCATCGGGCGTGCGGGCTATGGCACATTGCTCCCCGTTCATCTCCACTTGTCGGTAGATGTGGCGTATCAACTCATCCACTCGGTCAATGGCTTTCAGACTGTTCTCTTCATCGCACGGGCCTTGACGCACCCAGCATGCCAGGTATTGTCCATCCAATTTTCCTTCTCGCATCTTGGGCAGGCAAACCTGCGTTTTTTCGCGCGTACCTATATTATAGGAAACGTCAAAATCAAGTGGGGTGTCTGTATGCGTGTCGAGGGAGAGGATGCGGCGATGAATCTCTTTGGCATGCCGGTAGGTAGCTGCCTTTTGAACCAGAAAATAGAAGAATCTGGCAGAGATGCTGTCGCCTGCCGTAGCCAGAGCTTCGGGATGGAATTGCACACCCCATATCGGATATTCGTGGGAAGACTCTATAGCTTCGGGAATACTGTCTGACGACCAACCCGTTACGCTGAATCCCGGGGCAACTTGCTTGACCGCCTGGTGATGGTGAGTATTGGTGAAAAGTTGTGTCTGTCCGGTTATGGATGCCATGGCAGAACCGGGAGTGAGGTGGACGGTATGAGTTGGTATACTGCTCGGTTCCTGCTGCTGGTGGCAGACAGTGGTGTCGGGATGCTGGGTAGGGATATCCTGATAAAGGGTTCCGCCGAAAGCTACATTGATTAACTGTTCTCCCCGGCAGATGCCAAACATCGGAATGTTACGCCGGGTAGCCAGGCGGATGAGTGCCATGTCGTATACATCACGCAGGGAGTCCACCTCTCCCAGCTGTTCGATGGGCGATTCATTGAAATAGGAAGGGTGGATGTCTCCTCCTCCTATCAGAATGATACCGTCCAGCCGGTTGGCAATGTCTGTCAAGATAAGGCTATCGGTAGTGATGGAAATCAGTATAGGTGTTCCACCTGCCTGGATTACAGACTCGGTATACGTCATCTGTGTGGATGAGCTTCGGCCCGGATGTGAGCAGGAAATGCCGATGAGAGGGGCTTTCCTGGTTGTTTTTTGGTTGGACTGTCCCATTGCCAAATATGGACATAGAACGAGCAGTGTTGTTAACAGTAGTTTGTTCATGGTTTTCGGGGGGGATTCTTTTTCCTGCAAAGTTATAAGAAATATTTAAGCCGTCCAAGAAGTTGGATGACTTGTGAATTCGGGCAGTTTATTGGCAGAAGAACATTATATTCTTTGTTGGTGGAGGAAGTGTGTTATATAACATGCTTCCCGATGTTGCTTTTCTTTGAATTAATGCCTAATTTGCGCCTCACAAAAAGTTAACGGCATCATCGTATGTCAGGTTATTCACTTAAAATCTTAATATATCATGAAAGTATATCAGACGAATGAAATTAAGAACATTGCCCTCCTTGGCAATGACGGCTCGGGTAAAACCACTCTCACGGAAGCGCTGCTCTTTGAGAGTGGTATTATAAAACGTCGCGGCAGGATTACTGCCAAGAATACAGTCAGCGATTACTTCCCGGTGGAGCAGGAATACGGCTATTCTGTGTTTTCCACCGTTTTCCATGTGGAGTGGAACGGCAAGAAACTGAATATCATTGACTGCCCGGGTAGTGATGACTTTGTAGGGGCTGCCATGACGGCGCTCAACGTTACAGATACTGCCATTCTGCTGCTGAACGGGCAATACGGTCCCGAGGTAGGTACGCAGAACCATTTCCGCTACACCGAGAAACTGGGCAAACCGGTTATTTTCCTGGTAAACCAGCTCGATAATGAAAAGTGCGATTATGATATGGTGCTTGAGCAGTTGCAAACCATATACGGTCCGAAGGTGGTGCCCGTGCAATATCCGCTGGCTACCGGACCGAACTTCAATTCGTTGATCGATGTACTTTTGATGAAAAAATATTCGTGGGGACCCGAAGGTGGCGCTCCCATTATTGAAGAAATTCCGGCCGAAGAAATGGAAAAGGCTACAGAACTGCACAAGGCTTTGGTAGAAGCTGCAGCCGAACATGACGAAGGCCTGATGGAAAAATTCTTTGAGCAGGACTCTTTGACAGAAGACGAAATGCGCGAAGGTATCCGCAAGGGACTGGCTTCACGAGGTATGTTCCCGGTATTCTGCGTCTGTGCCGGCAAGGATATGGGTGTACGCCGTCTGATGGAGTTCCTGGGTAATGTGGTGCCGTTTGTGGACGAAATGCCACCGGTGCACAATACACGCGGTGAGGTGGTGAAGCCGGATTCTAACGGACCGACTTCCTTGTATTTCTTCAAGACTGCCGTTGAGCCGCATATCGGTGATGTTCAATACTTCAAGGTTATGAGTGGTAAAGTGCACGAAGGTGATGATTTTACCAATGCAGACCGCGGTTCCAAGGAACGCATCGCGCAGATTTATGCTTGTGCCGGTGCCAACCGTATCAAGGTAGAGGAAATGGTAGCCGGTGACATCGGCTGTACAGTGAAACTGAAGGATGTACATACCGGCAATACATTGAACGGTAAGGGCTCTGAAAACCGTTTCAACTTCATTAAATATCCGAACTCCAAATACTCACGTGCTATCAAGCCGTTGAACGAGTCGGATACAGAAAAGATGATGGTTGCTTTGAACCGTATGCGAGAGGAAGACCCGACATGGGTGATAGACCAGTCTAAAGAATTGCGTCAGACTATTGTACACGGACAAGGTGAATTCCATTTGCGTACCTTGAAGTGGCGTCTGGAAAACAATGAAAAACTGCAAATCAAGTTTGAAGAACCGAGAATACCGTATCGCGAAACGATTACCAAAGCTGCCCGTGCGGATTATCGCCATAAGAAGCAGTCGGGTGGTGCAGGCCAGTTCGGTGAAGTTCATCTGATTGTTGAGCCTTACTACGAAGGCATGCCGTTGCCCGAAACCTATAAATTCAATGGTCAGGAGTTCAAGATGAACGTCAAGGGTACCGAAGAAGTTCCATTGGAATGGGGTGGCAAGCTGGTATTCGTCAATAGTATTGTGGGTGGTTCCATTGATGCACGTTTCATGCCGGCCATCTTGAAGGGTATCATGTCACGTATGGAGCAGGGACCGTTGACTGGTTCGTATGCTCGCGATGTACGTGTCATCGTATATGACGGAAAAATGCATCCGGTTGACTCCAATGAAATCTCCTTTATGCTGGCGGGACGGAATGCGTTCAGCGAAGCGTTCAAGAATGCAGGCCCGAAGATTCTAGAACCCATTTATGACGTGGAAGTATTTGTTCCGTCGGACAAGATGGGTGATGTGATGGGGGACTTGCAGGGACGCCGTGCCATGATTATGGGTATGAGCAGCGAGGCCAGTTACGAAAAACTGAGTGCTAAGGTGCCTTTGAAGGAAATGTCATCCTACTCTACGGCACTTAGCTCACTGACTGGTGGACGTGCTTCGTTCATCATGAAGTTTGCCAGCTATGAACTCGTTCCGAGTGATGTGCAGGATAAACTGATTAAGGAATTTGAGGCAAAGCAAGCTGAAGAATGATTTTCAGGGGTTGGTAGTTTGGCTGTTGTAACTACCGGCTGCTAATATAACAATTGTTAAAGCCGTTGTTACTTCATGGCAAGTAATAACGGCTTTTTTCATTAACGTAGATTAAGAACATGCAGAATTGTGAATTGAATGATTAATTTTTTATTAAATTTGCAAACCAAAGGCTTGTGTTTTTGTTATAATGCTCATAATACAACCTAAAAAATGGTCTTCGGTTAATTTACGAGAACGTCCGGTTAAATCAGGTTAATTGGTTAGGAGTGTTAATTAGGGAGTGTTAATTTTGTGACTATGAAAAAGTCAACTATATGGATATTAGGTGTTGTTATGGGGCTTTCCTTCCTTAGTTTGCTGTATCTGCAGATAAGCTATATTGAGGAAATGGTGAAGATGCGTAACGGACAATTTGATGAATCGGTGAAGCGTGCGTTGATGGCTGCTTCGAAAGAGGCAGAGTCCGCAGAGGTTGTGCGTTGGCTGAATGAGGATATCTCCGAGGCAGAAAAGAAGGCGTGGGAACAATCGCAAAGCAGTAGCGGAGTGATGCGTACCCAGCGGTTTGTGATGACAGCTCCGGATGGCAGTGTCCGTTCTTCGGTGGAATTGAAAACTTTCAGTAACGAGCCTTCTGAATTGCCAAGAGCAATGATTTCACGCAAACACGGAGCAAAAACCATTCCTCAGACTTCACGCTCGCAGATAGAGATGCTTAAAAACCGCTATCTTTACCAGCGTGCATTGGTAGACGAGGTGGTGTTGCAGATGGTATACAATGCCAGCGACAAGCCGATTGAGGAGCGTGTTAATTTCAAAAGTCTGGACCAGTATCTAAAAGCAGGTCTGATAGAGAATGGTCTCGGTGATATGGATTATCACTTCAAGGTGATAGACCGGGAAGGTCGGGAGGTATACCGTTGTGCGGATTATAGCGATGCAGGGAGTGAAAGCTCTTATTCGCAGCCATTGTTTTTGAATGACCCACCAGCCCGTATGAGTATCGTCAAGATACATTTTCCGGGAAAGAAGGATTATATCTTCGATTCGGTCAGGTTTATGATACCGTCGATGATATTTACTTTTGTACTGCTGGTGACGTTCATCTTTACGATTTACATCGTATTCCGCCAGAAGAAGCTGACGGAGATGAAGAATGATTTCATCAATAATATGACGCACGAGTTCAAGACGCCGATATCGACGATTTCTCTGGCGGCACAGATGTTGAAAGACCCGGCTGTGGGCAAGTCTCCGACTATGTTCCAGCATATATCGGGTGTCATCAACGATGAAACGAAGCGCTTGAGGTTCCAGGTAGAAAAAGTGCTTCAGATGTCGATGTTTGACCGTCAGAAGGCTACTTTGAAGAATAAGGAACTGGATGCCAACGAGCTGATAGCGGGTGTTATCAACACGTTTACACTGAAAGTGGAGCGTTATAATGGAAAGATTGAATCGGAGCTTAAAGCTACCAACTCTGCCATTTTTGCCGATGAGATGCATATCACCAATGTGATTTTCAATCTCATGGATAATGCAGTGAAGTATAAACGTCCGGATGCGGATCTGCAACTGACGGTGAAGACTTGGAATGAGCCTGGCAAACTGATGATTTCCATCCAAGATAACGGCATCGGCATCAAGAAGGAGAATTTGAAAAAGATATTCGAGAAGTTTTATCGCGTGCATACAGGTAATCTGCACGATGTGAAAGGCTTCGGCTTGGGACTGGCTTATGTGAAGAAGATTATCATGGATCATAAGGGAACTATCCGGGCAGAAAGTGAACTGAACGTAGGAACTAAATTTATTATTGCATTACCTTTATTAAAAAATTGATTGATATGGACGAGAAACTGCGTATTTTATTGTGCGAAGATGATGAAAATCTTGGCATGCTTTTAAGAGAATATTTACAAGCAAAAGGGTACGCTGCCGAGTTATATCC
>NZ_JBCNZM010000125.1:11209-14418 GCF_040227615.1 Bacteroides sp. RTP31139st1_H2_RTP31139_211217
GGCACAAGAAGTGCGTGCGGCCAATGCCGAAATACCTATTATCTTCTTGACGGCAAAAACATTGAAGGAAGATATTCTGGAAGGTTTCAAGATTGGTGCCGATGACTACATCACCAAGCCCTTCAGTATGGAAGAGCTGACTTTCAGAATTGAAGCTATCCTGAGACGTGTTCGCGGAAAGAAGAACAAGGAGAGCAACATCTATAAGATTGGTAAGTTTACATTCGACACGCAGAAACAGATTCTGGCGACTGCCGAGAAGCAGACTAAACTGACCACCAAAGAATCCGAACTGCTGGGCTTGCTTTGTGCACATGCCAACGAAATTCTGCAGCGTGACTTTGCGTTGAAGACTATTTGGATTGATGACAACTATTTCAATGCACGTAGTATGGATGTATATATCACAAAGCTTCGTAAGCACCTGAAAGAAGATGATTCGATTGAAATCATCAACATTCACGGAAAAGGATATAAACTGATTACTCCGGAAGCTGAGTCTTGATGAGACTCGGCTCCTCTGGGGGAGAGAAAATAAAAAAGGCGGTCTGCATGTATATGCTAACCGCCTTCTTTATTTCTTTTCTTTTGATATTAGTCGACAATTCTCTTGTTGATGACAATGTAGGAAATCAATCCCACTACAACCAAAACGGCAGAACTGCCCAAGATGGCATTGTTGTTAACATTGCCGGTAAAAGAACATGCAACCAGGATTACAGCTCCTATTACGACTAATATCAATCCCAGATTTTTTAATAAGCCTTTCATGTGTGTGTATTTTAATTAGATTATTATATTCTTTCGTATTCTTGTCACAAAGAAAAGCATAATTCTTTAACAAGCGAAATTATTTTTGCAAAAAATCCATATTTTAATAAAGAATGGAAGATGAGGAATGAAAAATGACGCTTCATCCCCTTGTTTTCTCCTCCCTTAATCTCTAATCCTTAACCCCTAATCCCTATATCTTAGTCCTTCGTATTGAAGAAAATCTTCCTCAGTACCTCCTGGCTCACACTGAGCTCTTCAATGGTGATGCCTTTCAAGGCTTCTTTGAGGGTCTGGTTGGCAATGACGCGCGCGCGTTCTTCCAGCTCCTTGCCGTCCTTGGTCAGATGTATCAGATTGGTTCGGCGGTCTTTCTTGTCCGATATGCGCACGACGAGATGCTGACGCTCCATATTGTCTATCAAGCGCGTCATGCTGGGCTTGTCTTTGAAAGTTGCATTACACAACTCTTGTTGCGTCACCCCGTCCTTTTCCCATAAGAAGATGAGGACGGTCCACTGTTCCGGAGTAATCTCCAAACCGTTCTGGCGGAAGTTGCGGGACAGCTTTCGGTTAATGGCAGCCGACACTTTACCGTTCAGTATGGCAAAGATAAGGCGGATATCAAAGTTGAATTGCTCTATCATGAAATTATTGTTTAAACAACTTTGCAAAGATAGTGCAAGCCGAAGACAATTCCTATATCCCTACACAAAAAAACATTAAATGTTTGTAGTTCAAAATAAAATGTCTACCTTTGCACCGCATTTTTAAAACGAATAATTTATTTATTTAATTAAACGAGTATGAATCAATACGAAACCGTTTTCATTTTGACTCCCGTTTTGTCTGATGTTCAGATGAAGGAAGCGGTAGAAAAATTCAAAGGCATCCTTACTGCTGAAGGTGCTGAGATTGTAAATGAAGAAAACTGGGGACTGAAGAAGCTGGCATATCCTATCCAGAAGAAGTCAACCGGTTTCTATCAGCTGATTGAGTTCAATGCAGAACCTACTGTCATTGAGAAACTGGAAATAAACTTCCGTCGTGACGAGCGCGTTATCCGTTTCTTGACTTTCAAGCAAGACAAGTACGCTGCTGAATATGCTGCGAAGAGAAGAAGTGTTAAATCAACTAAAAAGGAGGATTAATCATGGCACAACAAGTTCAATCAGAAATCAGATATTTAACTCCGCCCTCAGTAGACGTTAAGAAGAAAAAATACTGCCGTTTCAAAAAGAGCGGTATTAAGTACATCGACTACAAAGATCCCGAATTCTTGAAGAAATTCTTGAATGAGCAAGGTAAAATCCTTCCGCGTCGTATTACCGGTACTTCTTTGAAGTTCCAACGTCGTGTAGCTCAAGCTGTGAAGAGAGCACGTCACTTGGCGTTGCTGCCCTATGTAACTGACATGATGAAATAATAGGAGGAGGAAAGTATGGAAATTATATTGAAAGAAGACATTGTAAACTTGGGTTATAAGAACGACATCGTAACAGTAAAGTCTGGTTACGGTCGTAACTACCTCATCCCGACTGGTAAAGCTGTCATCGCTTCACCGGCTGCAAAGAAAATGTTGGCTGAAGAGCTGAAACAACGTGCTCACAAGCTGGAGAAAATCAAAAAGGATGCTGAAGAACTGGCTGCTAAGCTGGAAGGCGTATCATTGAAGATTGCTACTAAGGTTAGCTCTACTGGTACTATCTTCGGTTCTGTTGGTAACATCCAGATTGCTGAAGAGTTGGCTAAATTGGGT
The DNA here is from genome assembly GCF_040227615.1 of Bacteroides sp. RTP31139st1_H2_RTP31139_211217. Classification (NCBI taxonomy): domain Bacteria; kingdom Pseudomonadati; phylum Bacteroidota; class Bacteroidia; order Bacteroidales; family Bacteroidaceae; genus Bacteroides; species Bacteroides sp. RTP31139st1_H2_RTP31139_211217. Next base: position 13,740 of record NZ_JBCNZM010000125.1, read on the forward strand.
CACAACATCGATCGTAAGATTATCGTTGTTAAGGACGCAGTGAAAGAAGTTGGTAACTACAAGGCTATCGTTAAGCTGCACAAGGAAGTTTCTGTAGAAATTCCTTTCGAAGTAGTTGCTGAAGAAGCATAAGAAAAGACTTCATAATGATAAGGAAGCCCGGTTCTGATAAAGGACCGGGCTTTTCTATGTTCGGAGCGTATGTGTGTGAGCTTATTGAGGGATACGTAAAGCTGCGGTTATAGAGGTTTACGAATCTGAAGTAGAGGTTTACGCGCGCGGTATAGAGGTTTGGCAAGAATACTCTTGTGTCTCTTTACGAGGTTACTAATGCAAAAAAAAGAGCATATCCACTCAGGGGTATGCTCTTTGCCTTATTGTCAGCCAATAATTCTTTTAGTTTCTTGGCAATGCTTCTTTCACTACCATTTGGCGGCCTACATATTCTGCTCCATTCAGTTTGTTGATTGCTTGTTGGGCTTCAGCAGCTTCGGGCATCTCTACGAAGGCAAAACCTTTTGATCTGTTTGTATTACGGTCCATAATCAGTTTTACTGATTCTACTGTTCCATACTCTTCCATTACTTGTCTCAAATCTGATTCCCTAACGTTGTAGCTAAGGTTTCCAATGTACATATTCATAAAATACAAAAATAAAAAATTAATAATTCAATAAAGG
>NZ_JBCNZM010000126.1:0-14352 GCF_040227615.1 Bacteroides sp. RTP31139st1_H2_RTP31139_211217
CCAGGTCCACGAAGGGTATGCCCCTGAGCATGAACATGAGTACGAAGAAAATCCTTGTTCTCTGCTGTGTGTTTGGGGATGTCCCTCCTTGCAGGCTCCTTTCCGTCTCCCTTACCAGGCTGCTGATGTCGGATGCTTCGAGCGCCTTCTTCCTGTCTGCCCGTGTGCCGGTATATACATGCTCGAACAGTCTGGGTACATACCGTATGTACTTTCTGTCCACCGCCCGGTTATACACCGAGCGTACCGTCTTGATGTAGGTGGATACGGTGTTCCAACTGCAGTTCCTCTGCCTGAGGAAGTTTTCGAATCTCTTCAGTACGGTCGGGCTCAGCTTGCGCATGGGCATCGGTTGCCATTTGGTGAATGCCGAGAATGCATTCACCGCTGACTGGTAGATGTGTGCCGTCCCCCATCTGCCGCCTTCCCGGAGTTCCCCGATGACTGAGGAGAACATCTCTTGTAAGGTAATTTCATTTCTATTCATTTCCAATTTATTTATAAAGGGTTTGCCTTACAAGTATATACAATAAAATGAAGAAAAACAGAAGCTTATAATGTATTTCTTCATTTTAGCCAGTCTTTCAGAATGAACTCAAATATATTTCTTATATTTGCGAAAAAAGTCGCATTGAAAAAAGTCGCAATATGAATAATCCATTTAAATTCGGTACGATTGTAGACGGTGAATACTTTACGGATAGAGTAGCGGAACAAGAAAAAGTAAGAGAGATACTTGCAAGTGAGAATCACCTGATACTTATTAGTCCACGACGTTTCGGCAAGACCAGCCTCGTTCAAAAAGTGACGAAAGGATTGTCACGTCCCGTTTTTCAGTTGAACCTGCAGTTGGTAACAGACACTGCCGACTTTGCTGCACGATTATTGCGGATTGTGCTTCAACAATATCCTATGGAACGTCTGAAGCATCTTATCACTCACTTTCGTTTTATCCCCACCATTTCAACCAATCCCATGACGGATGGCATAGAAGTTTCATTTCAGCCGTCAATGGATGGTTTCATTCTGTTAGAGGATGTATTCACACTGATTGATAAACTGGGAATGAAGAATCCACACAAGAAACCGATTGTAGTACTGGACGAATTCCAAGAAATACGTACATTGGACAAGAATCTGGATAAAAAATTGCGGTCTATTCTACAGACTTACAACCATGCCAATTACATTTTCTTAGGTAGCCAGGAATCGATGATGCAGGAAATCTTCGAGAAAAAGAAATCCCCTTTCTATCATTTTGGATATTTGATGAAGTTGGGTAAGATTCCTCAAGATGACTTCTATGAGTTTCTCAAGAATGGCTTTCTTCTCTTGGGTGAGGATATGGATGCTGAAACGATAGGCCGCAGCATTCTGTCGTTCACCAATTGTCATCCCTATTACACCCAGCAACTGGCTTACCAGACATGGAATAACTGGAAACAAAACGGTTACAGTGATACTTTGGTGGAAACTGCCATTACGGAGTTGACTCATGTGCACGATATGGATTATGAACGTTTATGGAGCACTTTCAATAAAACAGATAAAAAAGTTTTGATAGGCTTAACTATGCAGATGGGGACTCCGTCCAGTCTTCCTTTTCTACGAGGTGTCGGTATTGATTCTCCAAGTACTGCTTTCAGTAGTTTGAAGCGACTTGGACAACAAGGATATGTGATACGTAATGAGGGGTATGAACTGGATGATCCTTTCTTCAGAAGGTGGATTGAAGTAAAGAGAGAAGGGTGATAGAAAGAGGAAATCCTTGTTGGGTTTCGTATCATTTTAGCATATTGAGTTTTATGCTTATCATGTCTTTATATGATATTTGCATCTCCTCCGGTAGAAAAGAGAGAGTGATGAACTCCATCCATTTGGTTTCTACTTTCAAGAGTTTCTTGAAAAGGTTTTCTATTACTTTTTCGTCCAATCCCGACGCCCGCATGGACGTGACAAAGTCAGCCTTCTTCAATTTACGTTTTTTACCGTTTAGTGTAAGTGCAAGTTCTTCGGTGTCTTCAGGCATCACCAATGCGGTAGACAGCATGTCATATGCTGGTGTGAGCGTATATACCTCTTGTTGGGGACTATAAAGCGAGAAGTTCTTCAAATGCATGTCGGCATTACCGGTTATCCATGAAAAGACGACTTGCTCCCAGAAATTCACCAGGTCCAATTTGGGAGCGGATGAATATCTCAGCACTAGCTTCGCAATCTGCTCATAAGAACCTTTGTATTTTTGTTCAGTGAGTTTTTCAGAAAGTTGGCACATATCCTCCATAGCCAATTTTCCCCCTTCATTCGTGCGGTCTATGCGTCGGGTGATATAGCATAATTCACCATCCTCAAAGCGGATGAGGCTATGTGGCACAACTCGTATCTTGGCTATTTCCGCAAGATGCATTGTCAGATCCTCTAATTCGGGAAGATTACCGAACCGTTCGGTTTGCGGCTTCAAAATATAGCGCCCCCATAAGCCTACAATCGTAAATCGTCCAGGCTCGTTTTTACTTCCTTTGTTGATATCCAATGATAATTTGGCCTGCACTCCGGTCAGTGTGGTCTGACTGCGAATTACCTGCCTTGCCAAATCATAGAGATTATTGTGCGTATAAGGCAATATAGGCGCCTCTAGTGTCCCGAATATCTTTTTTGAGCAAGCCTTGTGGAAATCCTTCTCATTTCCATTCAGTTCCTTGTAACAATACAGACATCTTGCCATTCTTTAATCCTCCTCATTTATAGGTTCGACACCCACTGCACCGATACAGTCTTTACAGCACGCCAGCAACAGAGACATTCGGTCACGTGCATCTATTTTCCAGTTCTTTTCCGCAATGTCAAGCAGCCATCCTTCGGGTATCAGCCCGTCGAAAAAAGGAAACAGCACTTTGTCGTGATAGGCTTTCTCTGTCAAGGGTAATGTGAGGCTGACAGCTTCTGCAACATCCGACTGCAGGAATTCCGTATCGTACTGGAAGGTATAGCCATCCTCATCCTCTGTGAGGATGCCGGCTTTTATTCCTCGGAGATTTATCAATGCCTGCTTCATCATTCGTCAGTTTTAGTTATAGGTACTGCGCCAACTTCGCTGCCGAACAAAGACAGTAGCTGGTTTACCTTGTCCAACCGCAGCGTCTGTTTGCCTTGCTCCAATTCACGGACAAAGCGCAAGCCTACTCCTGACTTTTCCGAAAGTTCCACTTGGGTCAGATTGTACTGCTTACGCATCGCTTTTACATATTTGGATAATGTTGTTTGTTCCGTATATTCCATTTTTATACCCTTTGGGGTACAAAGATAGAATATATTTTCGTTATTACACCCATAAGGGTATAAAAAGATTAAAGGAGAAAGAGATTATATCTTTTCGGGTATAAATTAGCTAGAATAAGTTTATGAATCTATCCATTTCCTGTCTACCTATTTCTGGCTTTACTCTTAAAGCCTGCCAGTCCTTCACTGCTTCAACGGCCTCTGTGATAATTCTTTCAGTGGCTTTTGGGCTAAGCATATAATCTCTTATGAGAATCACACTATATTTCTAGGCCGGCTTTGCTTGATTCTGCTGAGTACATAAGAAGATAGCTTGTTATATTGTTCAAACTCTTATAAATTCTTGTCACTTTTGCTGCGTACAACTGTCTAAATGGTGAATTGCTGAAAAAAGCAAGAGGCTGTCTCAAAATGCACTTGAGATAGCCTCTTCTATGCAAATGTTTTACTCTTCAGTTTATTCCTGATATTTCACTTTTGTTCCCAAAGCATCGTGGCGCATTTCGCGCTCACTTCGGTAAAGCTTTTCATCTTTTAAATAATAGTATTCCTGATAACCTCCAAATTCGATATTGGCATACTCTAAGTGGTCTTCGGCCTTGCAAGACTTCCATGTACCTTCATACTTCACTGAATCAGAGAAAGTGATGAGGGTGGTTGAGTCTGCACGGAGTTCAAACCTCACGCCATTTTCCGTTATGAATGTACCGGCGAAAGAATGAGTAGACTCTGTACTGTTAGTATTGGTACAAGAATATAAAAAACCGAAAGCTATTGTCAACATAGCCAAAATCGTTCGTCTCATTGTTCTTTTGTTTTTATAGAAAAGAGAGTGCTTCTTTTCCGGAAACACTCTCTTTTATTAGTTATCTGCAGTGATGATTATCTTTGAGCAGGAGTACCAGAGTTCTTCTTAACATCAACTTCGAATGTCAAAGTGAATGTCTTCCACTTGTAACCGAACTTCACAGGGATGAACAATTTGTAATCCCAGTTAACCGGAGTACCGCTGTAGTTGTTGTAAGTCAGAGTTTCATCTGCCTGGTTGTAAACAACCTTGGTATTAGAAGGCAGAGGACCGTTTGTTACACCATCAGTCGGAACCAAGTTACCGTTAACCAGTTTCAAGTTAGACTTGATTTGGTCTGTCATCCATTCGCCCGGAACTACTTCGTAGAATTCCCACAAAGCTTTCTGCAAGCCAGTAGTATTGGCTACAATATACTTCTTGCCTGATTCGTCAGCATTCCAAGAAACATAAGTGAAAGCACCCTTAACGTCAATTGTACTACCACCTACAGTTGCATCAGTAAAGTTCTCAGTTTCACCTGTAGTTACTGTCAACGGTTCGATGATAAATGCATCATATTCCTTGATAGTTGCAGTGTGGGCAGCAGCCAGCAGAGAACCAGCAGCACAAGCATCTTTGTAGCATACGTCGGCAACCAACTTGATGGGGACATACTTGCCTACGAGAGCCTTGGCAGCTTCTGTCGGAGCGTCGCCGCTACGCGGTGCGTGAGTCGGGTTTACTTCTTCCAACTTGATGTTGTAAGTGATTTCATTGGCATCCAGCTTGTTGGGAGCGTAGTTCACAATCTCAGCAGCTTTCTTGCCGTCGATGTACAGGATTGTTCCGTCAGGACTTACAGTCGCAGTCTTTTCAACAACGCTTGTACCGTTGAAATATTCGTACTTGTAAGCAGAATTGGCAGCTTCCAGTTTTTCTTTGTCGAACACGAAGCGGGCACCTTCCTCTGAATAAGCACCACCTTTCACACCCTGGTGGCCGCTGGCAGCATAAGGATACAGTCCGGAATAGAAGAACTTCTTACCGGCACGCAGTGCATCGGCATACCAGATTGCGCCGCCCAAACCGGTTGTCGGTTTAACTCCGAGGTCGTTCAGGAAACCGTTCAGCAAGTCTGTGTAGATGTTACATGTCGGGTTATTCTCTGTATTGTTAGACCATGCCGGGTTGGATTCCTCGGTATTGTAAACAATCGGGTTTACATTGAATGTGGACCATTCATTGTCGTTCTTCCAGTAGCGACCATCGTAACCCCAGAGGTTGAATACCGGCTTGTAGATAGTACGTGTCAAAGTAATCTTCAATGTAGGATATGCACCTGTAGGATCGGAGTAGTAGCAAACCTTGCTGAAGCTCATCTTTTCCTGGTTGTTCCAGTTCGGATACTTCTTAACGATGTCTGCATGAGTCAGTGTCCAGATGATGTTGTAAGATTCTACACCAGCTTCAGAGTTGGCAATCACAGAAGCCGTACCTTCGCCGGCACCCTTTGTACCATCAAATTGAGTATAAACGGCGTGGAATTCCTGTTTGGTCATACCACCTTCTTTAGCCTTGTCGTAGATGTCCTCATTCATTTCCTGAGTACCGATGCGACCGGTGTAGTTGCTGCAGTAATAGATAGAATCAGCAAAAGCATGAGACAACTCTCTCTCGCCAGCTTCTTTCACCCATTTCACTTTCAGGTAACGCATGGCAACCAAAGCATTGTTTACTGTATCCACCAGTTCCACGCGAACGATAGGCTCACGACCTACAGCTGTTGCAGAAGTACCTTCGACAGTGTAAACCTTGGAAGACATGATACCGTTTTCGTGAGAATCTAGCTTGGCAAATTTCTGCTGGTCTGTCTTGTTGGTGTTACCATCTACGCCACCCAATGTGTTATAAGGAGCAGTAGGGATGTAGAAACGGAATGTCAGACCATAATCCTTGTAGTTTGCCAGATTTGCATGGTTAGCGTGGTTAGTTTTAGCATCTTTAGCGTCTGTAACACAAACCTTCACCAATTTCTTCAAATCAAGCGGCTCGTTATAAGGTTGCTTAAAGTCTACATATTCGTTGGCTTTAGATTCGTATACGCATACAGAGTCATGATAGTGTACATAGAAGTCTTCTTTGCCGTCGTTCTGGATTTCATCGGCAAACTTACCGGTCATAGTTTTGCTAAAGTCAGTTTTGCTATTAACCAGATACGGAACCTTAACCTCTTCGTGCAGACGTACATATTCAGAGTTCACATACACCTTAGTACCTTGTTCGTCAAAAGCTTTCTTTTCAGCAGCTGTATAGTTTTCAGCAGCGATAGGAGCTTTCAAAGATGCCATGTAGAACTTTTCCTTGTCGCCGGCAGTCGTTGCAGCGATAGAACCCTTGACTGTCTTTTTGAATTTTACTGTCAGCACGTCCTTATTGATGTCGTACTTAACCGGTTGAATCGGGCTGTTAGTCTTAATATCAGCACCGGTAGCCTTGGTCATAATATTTTCAGATGTGATGCAATCAAATGAGGGCAATTCAATATCTGAAGTACGGACACCTACGCTGGGGCTTACATGGAAATAAGCCTCGTTGTAATCTGTAGAAATGGAGTTAGCTGTAGCAGCAGCATTTACGTGGTCCAAAACCGGAGTCGTAGTGTGGTCTTGAGTTGTATGCTTAGCCATAGCCTGATACTTCTGCGGGGTATATTGCAGGGTAGTCAGCGTGATGGCGGCAATACCGTTGATGTGGCTGGTAGGGATTACGGCCAGGCTGGTCAGACGATGACCAATCAGGGACATCACCTCAGCACTTACCTTGTCAATTTCAGCAGCCAAGTCCTTCAGCTTCTCGTCTGTAACGAAGTCGCCTTTCAATTCTTCTTTCAGAGCCGCAATCTTTTGGTTTACGATGTCCAAAGAAGCCAACTTGTCGATTTGGTCTTGCAGTTCTTTCTTCAGAGCTTTCAAGTCGTCATCAGAAACACCACCTTCTGCCGAACCGGCCTTGTCCAAAGCTTCCTGAGCCTTGTCCTTAGCTTCGTTGGCAGCTGTTTTAGCATCGTTGACAGCTGTCTCCAAAGTCGAAACTTTTGCAGCCAGCTCTTCAAGTGAAGCTTTCTTGTCCAGTTGTTCCTGCAAGTTCTTGATGTCGTCATCATAGTCCTTACAAGACGTGAACGTTCCTGTCGCACCTATCATCAAGGCACTGAACAGGGTCACACTTAGAAACTTTTTGTTCATAATTGAAAAACTTTAAATTTATAAATTTAAAAAATAAAAAGTGAATAATTTCTCATTTCCGGCATTCCTTTTCCCACAATGCTTTTGTTAAAAAATTCCGTTACTTCGCAGGTAACGGAGGAATTTTCCGTGCAAACATAATTGTTTTTCTATAAATGAGCAAATAATAATGCTGTTTTTTTATAATTAATCGAAAAATCTGCATTTAAGCGCACTTTTTTGTTAATGGGATTGTTGTTCGCCCCAATTATTAGTGTATTTGCACGTATGTTCTGCATTATAAAGGGATTGTACTTATACATATTATTAATAAGAGAATGTATAATTTAAATTGAAGATGAAAGAGATTACCTTACAAGAAATGCTGTCAACTATTATTGGAGAGCTTCGAGAAAATGGGAGATGGGGAACAGCCCATATTTACCAATCTACATTGAATGTGTTTTCCGCATTCAATAACTATCGGGATTTGCATCTGCGCAAATTGAATCCAGTGGTTTTGAAACGTTTTGAAATGCACCTGCGTCAACGAGATTGCAGTTGGAACACCGTTTCTACCTATATGAAAGTCATTCGCTCGGCTTACAATCGAGCTGTAGATTTACGATGTGTCCGTTATACTCCTAGATTATTTGAACATGTGTATACAGGAACTAAAGCAGACAAGAAAAGAGCTTTGGAAGCTTCGGATATAGGAACTTTAGTTCGCGGGACAGAAATGGATTTGTCCAAAAGGATTCCTTCCTCAAGCCTTCAAAAGGCCAAAATGCTATTTGTTTTTATGTTTATGATGCGTGGTCTCCCATTTGTCGATTTAGCTTTCTTGCACAAGAAAGACCTGCAAGGGAATGTATTGTCCTATCGTAGAAGAAAGACTGGTCGCACCTTACGGGTACTTCTATCCCCTGAAGCCTTACAGCTGGTACACATGGTATCCAATAAGGACGAGAACTCACCTTATTTATTCCCAATATTACGTAGCAAGGATGGTACAGAAGCGGCTTATAAAGAGTATCAATCAGCTTTGAGGCGTTTTAACTATCAGCTGTCAGCTTTAAAAACACATTTGAATATGAGTTCACATCTTAGTTCGTATTCGGCAAGACACACGTGGGCCACAATGGCATATTATTGTGAGATTCACCCTGGCATTATTTCCGAAGCGATGGGACATTCATCGATAAATGTTACTGAAACCTATCTCAAACCTTTCAACGACAAGAAGATTGATGAAGCAAATGAGAAGGTAATTTCTTTTGTAAAAAGCAATGGAATCTCGGCATAGATTTTTTTATTTTTATTGATAAAGCGGCCTAGATGTGTCCATATTTATTCCTCCCGCAAGAAGCATCTCTTGAAGGGAAGAGTCCTCTCGCTCATTTCTCAACAACTTCCCCTTAAGCCAAAACTCTACAAAATAACACTTTAAGTCTTTCTTTCCCTATAAATATTTTGATTTCCCTTTATCGTAACTTTACCTCTCGGTCATATTATCAGAATTCCACCTATAAGCCACTTTTCATCTTTCATCACTTAAAATGTTATAAACAATTATAGGGGCATTACAACTATATTAAACTTCTTTTCACATAATTGATTCAAGATGGTTCCCGTTACCTGCGAAGTAACGGAAAATTTTAACAAAAAAATAAGAGAAAGTAATACCAAATATGCGAGATTATTCACTCTTTATTTTTTAAAATTTATAAATTTAAAGTTTTCAATTATAAACATAAGTATATTCTTGTTCAGTGTCTTAATGGCTGGTACTGCAGGAACTTTCACGTCTTGTAAGGACTATGATGACGACATCAAGGACTTGCAGGGACAATTGGACAAGAAAGCTTCACTTGATGAATTGAACTCTAAAGTAAGTACTTTGGAGACTTCTATCGCTGAAGCCAAAACTGAAGCTTCTAATGCTAAAACAGCAGCACAAGAAGCACTGGACAAAGCTAAAGAAGCATTGGACAAAGCAGGACAAGGTGGGGCTTCTTCTGAAGACATTGCAGCCTTGAAGAAAGCTTTGGAGGATGCTGATGCAGCTCTACAGAAGCAAATCGACAAGTTGGCTTCTCTGGATGCTGTAGACAAAAAGATTGCAGATCTGAAGGCAGAATTACAGAAAGATTTCATCTCCGATGCAGATTTGAAGGAACTCGCAACTAAGGTTGAAAAATTGAGCGTAGAAGTGATGACCTTGATTGGTCATCGTTTGACAAGCCTCACACTGATTCCGACTACACACATCAATGGTATCCCTTCTATTGAATTACTGTCATTGCAGTATACTCCGCAGGTTTATGCCGCTGTAACAGATCATCAGAATGATGTGGTACCGGGAAATCATCCCCGTACGCCTATGGTAGACCATAAAGCTGTAGCTAATGCCAAAACTCTTAATATTTCTACAGAAAAGAATGAGGTAAGCTATAAGATGAGTCCAAGCATCGGTGTGTTGAAAGATGATATTAAACTTCCGTTGTTCGAAGGTATCAAATCTCAAAATGTAACTAAGTCTACTCCGGAAATTCTGGAGAATGCCCCTCTCGAAGTTGTTGATTATACTGTTGATGGCGGTGTTTTGACTGTACAATATAAGAAGAATAAAGAATATCTGAACGAAAATATCGGTACATCAGGTGAAGCACATGGAGCAGATAAGCTTGAGACATTCTGGATGGCTTCCTTGAAAGCTCCTATTGCTGACAAGAACCTGACTGATGACGAAAAGAAGGCTGGTGAAGAAGTATATGTAAGTTCTGAATACAGCCGTATCGAAGAATCTACAGTATTCCCTTATCTGGCTAACAAGAAGATTGACTTTAACAAAGCTATCATTGGTAACTTTGCTGATGAAACACAAGATGGTAAGTATGTACACTATCATGACTCTATCTGCTTGTACAAATCAGGTAATGATGTATTGGTTGATGTTAAACAAGCATATGACGAACCGCTTGATTTGAGAACACTGGTAACAGTATGCTATACTTATGCAGAAAACGAACATGGTAGCCACAAGGAATTGAGCAACTACTCCGACTATGGTCTGGAGTTCCGTTTTGCTTTGGCAAAAGCCAAATATCTACAGGGTGACCGCAAGACAGACGAGCAGGAATTCGGCCGTATCTTGTCTGATGGTTATACTCTGAAGTCTGAAGTTTATGACGTAGAGTTGGGAGACAACGAATATTCCAAAACTTCTATCGGTCGTGAGCCTATCATTCGCGCAGAGTTGTGGGATAAGAATAACGGTAACATGATTGCAGTTCGCTACATTAAGATCTGTTGGACTGGTGAAAAGGATCAGACTATTGCTGCTATCACATTCCCGAACGACACTGTAACTTGTCATGACATGTTCCAGCAGCTGTTCTCTAAGGAAATGAACGAGAAGATCTATCATATGGTTAAGTTCGATGGTGGACAGAGTATGAGTAAAACTCAGTTCCATAGCATCTACAAGGACATCGAAATCCTTGAACTTAGAAAAGATGGTAAGAAGATTGACCTCAGCACATTGGCAGAGTCTACAGATGCTTTGAATGACTGGGAAGAAGGAGCAAATAAAGTTGGTAAAGACGGCGGTGAACTCATCAATAACAACAAAGAACTTGTATTCGGTTTCTTGCAGGATGCTGAGGACAATACTTATTTCAACTTGGTTTGGGCTATGAATCCGAAGACTGTTGGTACATTGGCTTACAATGCTGCAAACAAGACTTATGCTTCTACATTTGAAATTGATGTTAAGTACGTTGACGGAACTGGTTTGAATGATGACATCAAGCAGACAATTGTTGTTCCTGCACAGAAGTTTGCATACCAAGGTACTTTCTGGAAGAATGGTAAGGGCGAAGGTGTCTTCAATGTGAATCCGATTGTTTACACTACTGCAAATGACGGTGGAACACAGAAAGACCCGCATGTATATCCGGGTACTCCAGACGGTTGTGAGCTTAAAGACTATAGCCACATCGAAGCTCACTTGGTTAATGGCTTTGTATATAAACCGACCAAAGAAAAACCAGCCAACTTGGCCCAATTCATCCAGTATATTCGTGAGTGTGCAGAGGTTAAGTTTATCTTTGACGAAACACGTATGAAAGACCTGACTACTTATCCGCATTTGAAAGACTTTGTCACAAGCGATGACCAAACTCAATTGTGGTATAAGACTAAAGGTACAGCAAAAGACGAAGTTGTAGGTGACAACAGCAACATCGGTAGAACGGATGCAGGAATTAATGATTATATACAATCTAACGATTTGGCTGCCACTATCAATAACCTGATGGGTGCTGATGCTACAGAAAACAAAAAGAACTTGCCTTGGAATTATGATGAAAAATTAGGTAATAGCGTAAATGAATGCTCCAGTATCATCCGTCTCCACGAAAAAGATGACTTGAACGGTACTGATGCCGCCCTCAAGTTGATTGGCAAGGAAGTTCCTGTACAGCTAGTTGTTGCATACAATGACTTCAATGTTATTCCAGTTCAAGAATTTGAGGTACACTTCATCAACCCGTTGACTATTGACGGTTCTATCAGCGACAACTTCGTTGATGCTGAAATTGACGGTAGCTTCTTGAGCGTTGCCAAGAACTTCACATTCACTGACTGGAATAATAAGCCGGTAGCTGCTGTAGCTGACAAGGCCACTGGTGATGAAGTTTATGCACATGCTTTGTATGACTACTATGCTGTGCGTGAAGTTAAGTTCTTGACTGATAAGACCACTACCAGCTTGGCTTGGAATGCTGCAACCAGCACTTATGAGCATAAGGAGGGTACTACTGACGGTAAGTTGCCGACCAATGCTTCATTGAAGATGATGAACTGGGATGAGACAAAAGCTAAGTCTACTGCTACAGAAGCTAAAGCTGACCCGACTCACTTGGCATACTTCAACAACCATGGTACTCCGGTTAACGTTGACTACAACATGTTCCTGACTGTAAATGTCAACTACAAGTGGGGTGTATTGAGCAAGGATAACCTGAAAGTCATCGTTAAGAAGGCTGCCGGTACACCGAGTGCCAAATAATTAAGAAGAGATTCTTGATATAATTCAATAAAAGGGACGTCCTCTTGCAGGGCGTCCTTTTTTTCAATCTTTCATTTATAAATATCAGATATGAAGAAAATACTATTCATTTTGACTGTGTCAGTTTCACTCATCTGCATTTCTTCATGTAAGAAGTCAGCAGCTACACATCCTTTTCCAGGCAAATTCGTTACTGAAACCGGTATCCAATTCGACCTTCGAGCCGACTCCACCACCCTGATTCAATATGATGATTCCAGTTCGTACGAGGGTACATGGAAAGTCTATAATCAAGGAGATACACTAAAGTATGCCACTATTGAGTTTGCCGGTTACTTTAACTATTATTATCTGCGTAATGGTAAACTCTATCGCAATGAACATAATATGATACGTCAAGCTCTTGGTGAAGAAATTGAATATCAAGATTAAAACAGAAAATGGCTATTACTATTCCTCTATTCTTTGGATGAGGAAAAGAATAGCCATTTCATATGATAGTCAACCACACATTTCCAATAATAATCGTTTTATGATTATCATCTTATGATTATCGTGATATTTTCCTTATATTTGCGTGTAAACTCAATAATCATATGAAAAATCCATTTGTTACGAACGGCTATGTATCACCGGAATATTTCTGTGACAGAGAGAAAGAAACGGCTAAAATTGTCTCACTTTTGACGAATGAGAACAACATTGCATTGATTTCCCCACGCAGATTAGGCAAAACAGACTTGCTGCGGCATTGTTTTGGACAGCCGGAAATCAAGGAGCATTACCACACTTTCATCATCGATATTTATGCCACAAGCTCTGTACGCGATTTTGTGAATGTTTTCGGCAAGGCTGTACTGGATGAACTACGTCCAAAAGGAAAATCCGTATGGGGTACCTTCTTGAATGTACTGGCCTCCCTTCGTTCCGAAATAACATTCGACATGAATGGACAGCCTACCTGGGGAATCGGTCTGGGAGCTATAACTAATCCCTCTGCAACATTGGATGAGATATTCTCCTATCTGAATAATGCCGGGAAGCCTTGCCTAATCGCCATTGATGAATTCCAGCAAATAACCAAATATGCAGACGATCCCAACATAGAAGCGGCACTACGGACACATATACAACGCTGTTCCAATGCCCACTTTGTCTTCTCCGGGTCCCATAGGCATCTGATGGGGGCAATGTTTACTTCTCCGGCACGTCCATTCTACCAATCGGTTACACTGATAAACCTGCCTCCCATTTCTGTTGATAAATACGCGGAGTTCTGCCTTAGGCACTTTGAGCGAGCAAGCAAACACTTAGATACATTAGTGGTAACAGAGCTATATGAGCGCTTCAATGGTATAACTTCGTATATGCAGAAGGTTATGAACATTTTATTTTCCATGACCGGAACTGGAGAAATATGTATTCCCTCAATGATAGATACTGCCATTAACGACCTTCTGGATTTTTCTGCCGATACCTATGATGCCTTATTATATCAGATGCCCGAAAAGCAACGTATTGTGTTTATGGCAATAGCAGCAGAGGGAAAAGCTAAGGCTATCTCAAGCGGTGACTTTGTACGTAAATACAAGTTGCAATCTGCCAGTTCTGTCTCTTCAGCTGTAAAAGGACTACTGGAAAAAGACTTTATTACGTATGATAAAGGCATTTACCAGGTATATGATCAGTTCTTCCAACTTTGGTTGCAAAGGAATAAGCTTTAATGGTTTCTTTCTTGAATCTTATATTCATTCTATAAACAATTTAGAAATGAGTAGAAATGCAGCAGGCTTTGCAAAATATAATTATAAGACTAAAGTAAATACCTTTAATATGGTTCCAACGGATAAAATGTTGTAGCAAATCATTGTTGTTTGAAGGATAATAACTATCTTTGTTCTAAAGACTGTAAGCAGTCAAAAAATGGCTATTGATTGCAACCTCTATCTTCGCTGCGAACAAAAATTTTAGAATTTATGTATAGC
>NZ_JBCNZM010000127.1:0-14208 GCF_040227615.1 Bacteroides sp. RTP31139st1_H2_RTP31139_211217
TTTCTACCTATCAGGCTGCCAGTGGTGCCGGCGCCGCTGCCATGGATGAGTTGTACGAGCAGTACCGCCAGGTATTGGCAGGCGAACCCGTAACCGTTGAGAAATTCGCTTACCAGCTGGCATTCAACCTCATTCCGCAAATCGACGTATTCACCGAAAACGGCTATACCAAAGAGGAGATGAAGATGTTCAACGAGACCCGTAAGATTATGCACTCTGACGTAAAAGTCAGTGCTACCTGCGTACGTGTTCCCGCTCTCCGCTCCCACTCCGAAAGCATCTGGGTAGAAACCGAGCGTCCCATCTCCATCGAAGAAGCCCGCGAAGCATTTGCCAAAGGCGACGGACTGGTGTTGATGGACAACCCGGCAGAAAAGGAATACCCCATGCCGTTGTTCCTCGCGGGCAAAGACCCGGTTTACGTAGGCCGTATCCGCAAGGACCTCAGCAACGAAAACGGATTGACGTTCTGGATTGTGGGCGACCAGATTAAGAAAGGCGCTGCACTGAATGCGGTGCAGATTGCAGAATACCTGATTAAGGAAAAGGCACTGTAAGAGAACAATGAATAAAAAATAAGGGATGTCCTAGAAATGACATCCCTTATTTTTATAATCCACTTTATGGTATTACCAGCCTGGGTTCTGAGTCAACACCTGACCTTTATTCTCATAAATAGTCAGCTGTGCAGCCGGTATGGCACGCAAATAGTAGCGTTCCGAATTCAATTCACCAGCCTTGAATATACGAAGTTCCTTTTCACGAAGATAATAAATATACCCTTTTTCAGTATCCTCATTACCCGGATTCTCCGGGTCGAACAGATAGAGCACTCTCTTGCCGGAATCATCTTTTGAAGATATTTCCGGATAATCGGCCATATTGACATAAGCACCCAGGAAAGACATGGCAGGATAACCATTTGCATCTTCTGAGTTTAAGTATTCAAACTTGGCCCAACGACGGAGGTCTTCACCACGACGGCCTTCCATAATCAACTCAATACGACGCTCACGACGGATTTCCCACAAAACCGGATTGACATCAGGGTCACGGGCAGGGTCATTGATAACAACTCCATTCACACTCAAGTTGCCGCCATTCAGTTGAACTTTCGGCATTGTCTTGGCTTCAGTATCTCCCCACTTCGTCAGCTGACGGTCACGGAGTTCATTGATAGACTTGTCAAGGTCACTCTGAGTGAAAGCGTTACCACCCACTTGGGCAATCTCATAACGCGCCTCTACATAGTTCAGCAATACTTCCGCATAGCGGATGCACGGCGCATCAGCCGGACTTAATCTACCGGTACAATAATCCAGACCAGCCACCCACCACTCGTCGTTCAAGAACTTTTTGGTAGGATATCCCGTTGGTGATGTACCTTCGGTATAATTTGTCCCCATGGCGCTCATGATACGAAGACTGTCGGCAACTGTTTGATACAAACGCGGGTCACGGTCTTGAAATGACTTCTGAATACTCGGGTCTTCCTTACCTTGATACAGCGGAGACTGACCTATCGGCAAACCGTCACTACAAAGATAAGTGTTGATTACATCTTGCGTCACACCACCCTGAGTCTGATCTTCCGGACCATTGTAGGACATCAAAGCATTACACTGCAAACCGCTTGTATATTCACGATACCAGATGACTTCCGGATTGTTAGCCAAATCGTCCGTAGTAAACAAAGCATTATAGGTATTGCCTATTGAATAGATACCAGAGTTCATCACTACCTCTGCACCATTAATGGCTCCTTGCAGCAAGTTCTTAATATCACCATCCGCCACCTTCTCTGAAGTAGGACCTACAGTAGTACCGTGATACTTCAGCCATGTGGCATGATACAGCATTTCGCGTGACATATACGCACCAACCACATATTTGTTGACTTGGCGCTTCGTATCATCCGTACGTACATTATCCAATGCATATTGAAAATCCTCTTGTATCTTCTGCGCTACATACAAATAAGAATCACGGTCTTTATAAAGAGCCGGGTCTGCCGGGTCTGTCACCTTATCGTAGTAAGGAACACCGCCATAATACTTTGCCAGCGTACTATAGGCCATTGCACGGAAATAGCGTGCAATACCTTCCCAGTGTCTCTTGGCTTCGTCCGAAATATTCATTCCGGGAATCTTCTCAAGCATGACATTGGCTTTATAAATAACACTATAATTGCCCGACCAAGTTCCTGTCTGGCTATTCCAGTCCGTAGTGGCAGAAGTGGAGAAATAAATATATCCTGAACCGTTTGTATTTGCATTATTCAGATTGATAAAATCATCCGTATAGTCATCTCCAGAGAAATAACCGGCAAAAACAGTATAGTCGGTACCATATCCTGTAAAGTAGGAAGAATAGAAGTCTTGCGCATAAGTACGCAAAGAAGTTTCAGTCTGCCAATAAGTGTCATTGGTCTGCTTGTCCTGCGGGTCTTTATTCAAAAAATCGTCGCAACCGCAGAGCGAGCCCATTGCCAACGCACAAACGATGTATAATAAATTTTTCTTTTTCATAACTGCAATTACTATTAGATTATAAACTAAGCTGAATACCGAACGACACTGTCTTCTGGTATGGATAGCTACGGCCAAAGTTACGCTGGTCACTCTTACCACTGGCCGTACGTATTCCTATTTCCGGATCGATAGCAGGTTTCACACCGTCGATGGTGAAAAGGTTTTCACCAGTGAAATAAACACGCAAACCTTGCACTTTGAATTTACTCAACCAAACCTTAGGAAGAGAATATCCTACAGTAAACGTCTTCAGACGCAGATAAGCCATATTCAGCAAATAGCGGTCATTCACGCTATAGTTACCCGAAGCAGACTGCTTGTAATCCATCGGACGGGGATAGAAAGCATCTGTGTTTTCGGGAGTCCAATAATCCTCAGCACCTTTGTAGAAGGGTTCACCGGTAGTAAAGCCTGGTAATACCTGGTTACCTGCCGCCCAAAGTTTTCTTTTGGCTACCCCCTGGAAGAACATGCTTATATCAAAGCCTTTCCAAGCAGCATCCAGATTCAAACCAAACTGTAAACGCGGCAGGGCGTTACCTATAACACTAAGGTCACCCTTGTCATTTGTATTGGTCTGTTTTACGATTTCACCGTTGTTGTCGAGGTCTTTATAAAGCACATCACCGGGAGCAAATTGATAACCGGCAGGGAATACTTTAGTCTGGTCGGGCAAACCGGCTTTCAAAGAACCGTCAGCATTAAAGTCATCTTCCGTCAAGAAACGGTCGAACTGCAAGCCCCAGATATCTCCCAAAACCATACCTTCTTTATAAGCACTCTTATCCCACCAGCCGGTAGCTCCATAAGAAGGAATCTTTGTATTATACGTCCACTTGGTTACTTCAGTCTTGTCATCGGCAACAGAAGCCGTCACGCCAAAGTGCAGACCATTCTTGAAGGTATGGCGATAGTCAATGGCAAGTTCCCATCCTTTGGTCTGGATAGTACCCATATTTTCATATGGAGCGTCAGCACCCAATGTGGCAGGTAGGTTGGCAGTAGTCAAAATATCACTGGTAGTACGGTTATACCAATCAAACGTTACTCCCAAAGCGTCATTGAAGAAACGGGCATCCAAGCCAAGGTCAAGTGTAGTAACCTTCTCCCAAGTAAGGGTTGAAGACACAATAGTCGGTTTTTGTGTTGACTGTACTTTCTTTCCATCGATAATCCAACTGTCTACAGAAGTGGACAGAGTGGAGATATAACGGTCGGTACCTACATCCTGGTTACCAATCATACCCCAAGAGCCGCGAATCTTCAACGTACTCAGATAAGGCTTCAGTGACTGCATGAACGGTTCTTCAGAAATACGGTAACCGGCAGACATGGATGGGAAGAAACCGAAACGATTCCCAGAGGGGAAACGGGAGGAACCGTCATAACGGCCGTTCAGTTCCAACATATATCGGTCTTTATAAGAATAATTAAGACGTCCGAAGAAGCCTGCTACAGACCACCAAGTATGCGAGGAGCTTGTAGTCTGGTCACCTGTAGCCAGATTCAATTCCGGTTTTGCGGGGTCGAGCAGACCTTTGCGTTGCGCCCAGTAATATTCATATTCGCTCTTTTCAAGGCTGGAACCTGCCATTGCCTTAAAATCATGATCTCCCCAGCGTTTGGCATAAGTTGCCACGAAATTGGCTGTCAGATTCTCCGTGCGTCCGGTTTCCTGATATACATAATCATAAGTAGCAGCAGATAGATAACTGCCATAAGAATCACGTAATGCCTCAACAGACGGACGGGCAGTGAAGATTTCATAACCACTGGTCAAGCTCGGTGTACCATACTTCTTATAGCGATTTTCCACGCTGCTATAAGCAACATCTATATCCAGTGTTAAATCTTTGATAGGCTTGATAGTTGCACCACCTGTCAAACGCAGATACTCACGTTCTTTTGTGGTAATAGGAGCACTTTTCTGTTCGGTCAAGGCGTTACGGAACTCCTTGCCTTCAAAAGTACCGTAAGGCATCATCGGCTGCCAACGATACAGATAGTACATCGGGTCGTAAAGATCAGTATTATAGTTGAATGGCTTGTCGTAGTCAGAACGGGTGAACATGACACCTGTACGGATAGACACATATTTGTTTAATTCAGAGTTCAAAGAGATATTGGCATTGTAACGCTTATAGTTGTCCGAATTGACTTTCATCATACCATCCTGGCTCAGATATCCCAAAGCGATATTGTAATTAGTCTTTCCGTTGCCACCGTTGATAGAAAGGCTATGGTTCTGCTGCGGAGCCCAGTCCTTGATGTATTCATCATACCAGTCCCAAGTACGGATAAAGAACATACCGCCATCGCGGAACTCAAAGTCACGACCCAATTCCATCTCACGACCAAACTGGTCACCATAGCCATATTTGTCCCAGTAATCCTTCATTTTCTGCACATGTGTAGCATCCACACGCATATTACCCACTACGTTATAAAATGCGGTAGACCCCTTAGTCTGATTGATTACACCTTGCAAGTTAATATCAGCCTGCTGCCATCCCGGAAGTTGTTCGGGTGTCTTGGTCGGCGTACGCCATGCAAAGTTATTGGTATATTTTACAGAGAGACGTTCATGTTTACTTCTTGATTTTGTGGTAATCAGCAATACGCCAAATGCACCACGGGCACCGTAAATAGAAGCAGAAGCGGCGTCTTTCAATACAGAAATACTTTCAATATCGTCCGGATTCACCATAGAAATATCCGTTACTTCCACATTATCTACCAGAATCAACGGTTTGGAGTCACCATTCGGAGAACCGATACTACCACGAATCTTGATAGTAGGCGCACCACCTATCTCACCGGAGTTAGTAGTAATGGTCAATCCCGGTACCGCCCCCTGCAAGGCACGGCCTATATCCGTGATAGGACGGCTATCAATTGTTTTGTTCACATCCACGGAAGCCACCGCACCGGTCAGGTTCACCTTTTTCTGTGCACCATAACCTACTACGACAACTTCATCCAACAATTCCGTATCATCTTTCAAAACAACCTTCATTACCGAAGTTGCCTTGACTTCTTGAGTAGTATATCCCACAAATGATACTTGCAGAATAGCACCGGGCTTTACATTTAATTTGGAAACTCCATCCAAATCCGTAATACCACCATTGGTCGTACCTTTCTCAATGACATTGGCGCCAATAATAGGTTCACCTTTTGTATCTACAACTGTGACAGTCACAGAGATAGATTGCATCTGTTCTTGTACTCCTTGTGAGTCGTTGGATGCTGTTTGGGCAGCCATCACGTTGCCGCTACTTAATAACAGTGAGCTGATTGCCACTGCTGTGAGGAGTTTGCTATGTGTTAGTCCTCGTTTTTTGTGATCTTCATTCATAAATGATTGATGATTTGTTGTTAATTAAATACTTCTTAAATTTAGGGTAAGGGTAATAAGGGCCGAATAGTGAGACTATTCAACTTGCAGGATTGTTTCTTTTTCCATAGGCATTTTCTCTTTTTAAAGGTTCATAACTTTATATTATCTCTTGTTTTCCTATTTGTTTGCTAAGTTCAGATGGAACTTGGAATTCAGTCAGATAGTATCTTATTGTTAGTCTGTTATCGTCTTGTTTTGACTAAAACGCGGTTGCGTTGGAAAAGTGGGAATACTTTGTTGGATGATTGAGGATATGAGCAAAAGGGAGATGTATGGCCAGTAAAATGATTTTTTCTTGAAATAGCCTTGGAAAGATTAAAAAAAGCTATATATTTGTATTCAATTCTAAAACTAACTACCTATGAAACTAATTGCAGAAAGTGGTTCTACGAGAACAGAATGGGCGCTGGTTGAAGATAATCGTCTGATACAGCGAGCCTTCACAGAGGGCTTAAATCCTTTCTTTCAAACGAGAAGAGAGATTAGCCGAAGTGTGCGGTTAGGATTACCCGAGCATTTTTTCAAAAGGAAATTGGAACAAGTCTATTATTATGGTGCCGGATGTACTTCTTATGAAAAGAAAAATGTATTGGGAGCTTCATTGGTAGCACAATTCAAAACTCCAATTCAGGTAGAGAGTGATTTGCTGGCAGCTGCACGTGGCTTGTTCAAATGCGAGGCCGGCATTGCTTGTATTTTGGGAACCGGCTCAAACTCATGTTTTTATGATGGGAAAATCGTTGTAAAGAATGTCCGGGCAGGAGGTTACATTCTGGGGGATGAGGGTAGTGGTGCTGTATTGGGCAAAATGTTTTTGTCTGATGTACTGAAAGGTTTGGCTCCTAAAGATGTAACGGCGGATTTCTTTGAGAAGTTCCGTATAAGTCCGAATGAGGTTATGGAATCTGTGTATAACCGCCCGTTCCCCAATCGCTTTTTGTCTACTATATCTTATTTTTTGGCTGATTATACCAATGATGACTATGTATTTGAGCTGATTACCGGTAATCTGAGAAATTTCTTTACTCGTAATGTCTGCCAATATGACTACAAAAATTATCCTATTCGTTTTGTGGGTTCATTGGCTTACAGCTACGCGGCCATTTTGCGGGAAGTTGCCCGTGAATTTGGCATCGAACTGGAAATCATTGAAGAAACACCAATGAATGGCTTGATTGAATTCCATTCTTTAAATATAGAAGAACCTTAAATTCTTTATATAATAAGGTGTATAACTTCCTTTTTGCAAATGTATAAATATAAAGTTAAATAAATGCAAAGGAATGTTCTTGATATTAAATAATAATGTATCTTTGTTAGGACGAAATGAATGAATCATTTCTCACCTTTGTTAATAACGAGTTTTTTATCTCTTAAAACAACCAATAGAGTTAAGTAATTAACAAGATTTTAACCTTGTATAATATATAACTAAGTTCCATCTGGACTTGGTAAATAAATAGAAAAAAGAGAGATAATATAAAAATGTGAACCTTTAAATAAAGAAAACGCCTATGAGAAATTAAAGAAGCCTTCGGAAATAGTCTGACTAATCCGAACTATATGATTCCCTTACCCTAATTTTGAAAAACTGGTTTAATTAACAAAATCATCAATCACTTATGAATGAAGATCGCAAAAAACGAGGACTTGCCAATGGTAAGTTCTTTACGGCGGTGGCAATCTGTGCTCTGTTTTTAGGCAGTGGCAACGTGATGGCTGCCCAAACAGCATCCAACGACTCACAAGGAGTACAAGAACAGATGCAATCTATCTCTGTGACTGTCACAGTTGTAGATACAAAAGGTGAACCTATTATTGGCGCCAATGTCATTGAGAAAGGGACTACCAACGGCGGAATTACCGACCTAAACGGTAAGTTTACATTGACCGTAACACCGGGAGCAACACTAAAAATATCATTTGTGGGCTATCAGACACAAGAAGTGAAGGCAGCCAAAACGATGAGAATAACTCTGAAAGAAGATACCGAGATGCTGGATGAAGTAGTAGTAGTAGGCTACGGTGTACAAAAGAAGGCTAACTTGACAGGAGCAGTTTCTACAGTGGACTTAAACAAGACAATGGCAGGTCGTCCACAACAAGATGTAGCCAAAGCATTGCAAGGGGCTGTTCCGGGACTAAGCATTCTCACCACAAGTGGTGCCATCGACGAGACAGCCTCCATGCGTATACGTGGTTTGGGGACATTGAGTAATGGAGAAGTCAGCAATCCACTCATTGTAGTGGACGGCGTTCCGATGGATGACATTTCTTTCCTCGATACGCAAGACATCGAAAATATTTCCGTACTGAAGGACGCTTCCGCTTCCTCCATTTATGGAACGCGCGCCGCTTTCGGTGTGATTCTAATCAATACCAAGAGCGCAAAGCCTAGCGAAAAGGTTACCATCAATTACAGCAACAATTTTGCATGGGATCAAGCTACTTACCTGCCGGACTATCCCGATGTACCCACACAATTAAAGATGGGTATCGAAGCCAGTATGAACGGTGGTGCCGGTATGCCTGAATTGTTCGGTATGTATTTCGACAAATTGTTACCTTACGCCGAAAAGTGGCAGCAACAGAACGGCGGCAAGACCGGCTACCGTCCTATGAACCTCTACCAAAGCGATAGTAACGTGGGTGACTATATCGTATTGGACGGCACTCCTTTTTATTATGCTGACTGGGATGTACAGGACATCTACTTCAACAAAGCTGCTCCTTCCATGAGCCACAATGTTTCTATACAAGGAACATCTGGTAAGACCAATTACTACCTATCTTTCGGCTACAACGAAAAGCAAGGACAGATGAAGATTCACCCGGACGAACTAAAAAAGTACAATGCCTCAGTCAATGTCACCACTAATGTTTACGACTGGCTACAGGTGGGTGCACGCATCAACTATAGTCGTAAGAACTATAAACGCCCGGACACATGGGCCAACACCTACCAATATTTGTGGCGTTGGGGTTCTTATTTCATTCCTTCGGGCACAATCGACGGCTATGACACACGCGTCATGGCCATGCAGAAGCAAGCTGCCGATCGTGAAGTGACAACAGACCTGACCCGTATGAACACCTTCTTGAAAGCTGAAATCGTTAAAGGACTGACCCTTAATGCAGACTTTACATATGCCATTCAGAATATGAACAGCGGTTCGCAGGACAACTCCGTTTACGGCATCAATTGGAGCGGGAAACCGGTACCCTCTTACATCGTCACTAAAGGCAATAGCGGTATCTGGAGAGACTTTTCCAAACAGAACACATGGACGGCCAACGCATACGTAAACTATACCAAAACATTTGCCAAAAAACACAACCTGAATGTAATGGCAGGTGTCAACGCAGAAGAAGAGGAATACAAATATCTGTATGGTACCCGCAATGTGATGTACGATCAAGAGGGATACCCCGAACTGAATATGGCTGGCAAGGATGGACAAGATTTGAGTTGGAATCATACATCCCGCGCTTCTGCCGGTTATTTCGGCCGTATCAATTATGACTACAAAGGCATTTATTTATTGGAACTGAACGGACGTTACGACGGTTCTTCCCGTTTCCCCCATACCGACCAGTGGGCCTTCTTCCCTTCTGCATCCATCGGCTACCGCTTCTCCGAAGAAGCCTACTTCGCCCCACTGAAACATATTGTCAGCAATGGTAAGTTGCGTGCTTCTTTTGGCGAAATCGGCAACGAGGCTGTGGGCGACTACATGTTCGAACAATTAATAAGCCAACGGTTGAACAATAAAAGTACCGGCTATATCTATTGGATTGAAAACAATAATGCCAACGCTAATCTCCTGACCATGTATAACATGCCGGATTTGGTATCAAGTACTTTGACCTGGGAGCGTATCCGCACCCTCAATATAGGTCTTGACCTGGGTCTCTTGAATGACGAACTGACTATAGGTTTCGACTGGTTCCAACGTGAGAATCGTGACATGCTGGCACCGGCACAAGTATTGCCGAACACTCTGGGTGCTTCTGCTCCTTATGAAAATGCCGGTACCTTACGTACACGTGGATGGGAGTTGAACTTGAACTGGCGCCATACCTTCGGCGACTTCGACGTATATGCCAACTTCAACATCGGTGACTCCAAGACTAAAGTAACAAAGTGGGACAATGATTCCAAACTGCTCAGCACCTATTACACCGGTAAAACCTACGGTGACATTTTCGGTTTTGAAACCGACCGTTACTTCGAGGAAAAAGACTTCACCAGCCAAAATGCAGACGGCTCATGGAATTATGCAAACGGCATTGCAAGCCAGGCAGGACTGGAATCCGGTAATTTCCATTACGGCCCGGGAGACGTCAAGTTCAAGGATTTGGACGGCAATGGCAAGATTGACGGTGGAAAAGGCACAGCAGACGACCACGGCGATTTGAAAGTCATCGGAAACTCTATGCCACGCTACGAATACAGCTTCCATTTAGGCGGAGCGTGGAAAGGTATCGACCTTGACCTCTACTTCCAAGGTGTAGGCAAACGTGAGGACTGGACGACTTCTTCCCTAAACCTTCCCGCCATGGTACATGCCGACGTAGCCATCTATTCCCACCAAACAAGCTATAACAAAGTGCTTTGGAATTCAGACTATACCGCCATTACCGGTTATGAGGTAAATCAAGGCAACCGTTATCCACGTCTTTATCGTGGTACAAATAATAGTGGAGGTACCGTATCCGGTATAGCTAACGGCTGCAACAACTACTATCCCCAATCCCGCTATTTGACAGACATGTCCTATCTTCGTCTGAAGAACGTAACTGTGGGATATACCCTTCCGAAAGAGTGGACACGCAAAGCCTACATTGAGAAAGCACGTATCTACTTCAGTGGCAGCAACCTCTTTCTGCTCCACAAAGGGAATGACCTTCCAGTCGACCCCGAAATCAGTACAGGCAATGGACTTACAGCCGGTGGATGGGGACGTATAGCTCCTATTACACGCACATTCTCATTTGGAGTCCAGGTAACATTATAACAACCTCAAAAACTTAAGAACAATGAAGAAATTATTTATATATGGGGTCACAGCGCTGGCGATGTTAACCGGTTGCAACGATTTGCTGGACAAATCCCCCTTGGATACCTTCACGAATACTCCGGCATACTGGAGCAACACCGATAATTTGGATAATCAGTGCAATACTTTTTATAACAACTTTACCGGCTTTGGCAACGGAGCCAGTGGAGGATGGTTCTACTTCAAAACAATAAGCGATGACCAGGTAGATGCAGAAAGCCATAACTGGACTTACACTAACGTGGTCGCATCTTCCACAAACTGGTCAGCCCCTTTCACAGAAATCCGACGCGCCAACTATATCATTGCCGGTGTACAGTCTTCCTCTCTTGATGAAGCAACAAAGGCCCACTATGAAGGTCTTGCACGCATGAACCGTGCGTGGGAATACTATCAGTTGGTCCGTATGTACGGCGATGTGCAATGGATAGACAAAGTTATCGACCCAGCCGACAGCGAAGCCCTCTACGGACCACGCACCGACCGGGATGAAGTGATGGACCATGTGCTGGCAGACATCAATTATGCGTGCGAACACATTACCGCAAACAGCAATCGGCAACGTTTCAGCACCGACATGGCATATGCCATGAAAGCAGACATCACCTTATATGAAGGTACATACTGCAAATATCGCACTCAAGCCGAGAATGGCAAAGCCGCTGATGAGAGCCGCGCCAACAAATACTTGCAAGAATGTGTATCAGCCTGCGAATATCTTATGGCCAAAAACTACTCTCTAAGTAACAGTTACAAAGCCAACTATAATTCTGTCAGCCTGGCAAGCAATCCGGAAATGATTTTCTACAAGCCTTATGCACAAAGTTCGCTAAGGCACTCCACCATTGACTACACAATCAACACAAGTGGTACGCACGGCATTTCAAAGGACGCATTCGACAGTTTCCTTTTCCTTGATGGAAAACCGTTGGCAACAACCTCGAAAAACAAGGACGATGCAGCCGTATTGGATGCAGACAAAAATTACTCTATAAGAGAGGTTTTGGCCGTACGCGACAAGCGCCTGTCCGAAATTCTTGACCCGGTACTTTCTTTCAGAGGCCACGCCTACAGCCGTGCCGGTGTAGCAGCCTTCACCACATCGACCGGTTATGGCATCGCCAAGTATGATAACCCCGAAGAATTGAGTGTAAGCGACCGAAACAACATCGGCTACCAATACACCGACTGCCCGCTCTATTGGATTTCAGTTATTTATCTGAACTTTGCAGAAGCCAAAGCCGAAATGGGTTCTCTCACACAAGACGATCTCAACAACTCCATAAACAAGCTTCAAGCTCGTGCCGGCCTGCCGGCTATGACAACTACTCCAGATGCCGATCCTGCCAATAATATGGGAGTAAGCAATCTGATTTGGGAGATACGCCGCTGTCGCCGTTGCGAACTGATTATGGATAACTGGTACCGATATTGGGATTTAATCCGTTGGCACCAGCTCGACAAATTGGATTCAACCAAGTACCCGAACACCATGTTGGGCGCCAACGTAAGCAATGTGCCTGACTGTGAAGAAGCGACCAAGAACGGATATATAGATGCCTCCGATGCACAAATCCGTACTTATGAAGCCAAACATTATTTCTACCCGATTCCAACTACACAGTTGACCCTAAATAAAAACATGAAGCAGAATCCGGGTTGGTAATCAACTAAAAACAGCATATCGCGCTGTACCTCGTTTGGATTTAATTAAAGCGTTCATACATTCCATGTATCTAAATACAAATGTATGGACGCTTTTGTTATTCCCTTTAAAAGGTGTATAGAAACACGAATAGCACCTTCTAAAAGGAACCATAAATCAATATCATATACTTTCCCTTCGTTCATAACATACTAACAAGAAACATATCATGAAAAAGAAGAACATATTTTTCGTACTACTAATCTGCTTCATCAATAGTAGTTGCAACAAAGAAGAACAAACAGACGAGTTACAAGATAAGGATTTCTATTCTGATGTCACAACACGTGCTTCCTACATAAGCGGTACTATTACGGGCGAAATGAACCCCTATGTTAGTGATGGTTACTACACTTATGATTTAAGTATTCCTATACAAAAACAATCTGTAGGTATAAGAATTTCAGCAGTCGGTGGAGAAGCACGATTCAAAACAAACTACCAAGAACGATTCGAGAGTACATGGGTAACCCAAATTCCAGCAGGAAAAAACCATTTTCCAATAAATGTATTATGGACTAAAGCAGGTAGTAATTCTACCCTGATGGTACGTCCTGAAAAAAGTACAATCGAACTTACCGCAGATCTAAGAAACATCAATGTCAAAATGAAACCTATGCCAATCAATGCCCCTTCAACATTTGAATTGGGAGATACGATAACACTTTGGTGCAATTATTCCATAAACAAAGATACGGGCATAAAGTGGACTTACGATAAAAATCTATTCGCTGAAGTCTCTCAAAGTGCATCTGTCACACAAAGTAGATTCCAAATAAATTTGAAATCAAAGCAAGCCTTCAAGAACAGCGATGTCGGAGTAGAAGTCCATGATTTCTACATAAATTCTATCGGAGCAAAAGAGTATTTCATGGCTCGGAAAAGCAATATCAGTTTTCCCAATATGGGTCCTCAAATAGATGGCTACAGAAATATTGAACAATATAAAGAATACATATATTCCATCAATGACAGCAAGGCACATACATTTTATTGGACCGGGAAGAATATTAAGATAGTAAGTGGTCAGAACAGCTCTACGGTAACAATCGTACCGACACAACCCGGTAACGCAAGTGTCAAAGTGAGCTACAAATATAAAAATCAAACCGATAATTTTACCAATGAGCTACCTTTGAGTGTATCTAAGACATCAATGCAACTGATTGGCCCTGACGTAATCTGTGACAACGGGACATTCAGTATCAAGAATTTTCCCACAAAAGCAACAGTGGATTGGATTGTTGGCAACGATTTATATTCGCAATTAAATCAGGCATCACCTGCTATCACCCTGAATAATTTAGGGACACCCGGAGGCAGTTCCATTTATACGACCTTAACCGCAATAGTACACACAAAGGAATACACTGTTCAGTTTTCCAAACCAATTACTTTCAATGTATCAGGAATACAAGAAAATGACCATGACATTATATATGGCTATCTGTCACAAAGCGGAGGTGAATGCGGATTGAATCCTATTCCTGAAGGTGCGCATGATTTTCATTG